>NZ_FUGD01000087.1 GCF_900162815.1 Psychrobacter pasteurii
AACCGCTTAGACGATTCAGCTCTTTTATGTGTTTGTCTTTAATGCGTAGCTTGAGTGTTTTCATATGCTTAGTATGGCAAGATTAATTTTAGCTTACAACCTTTTAAACACTACTCACGACAATATGTGTCGCCTTATATCCACCCCCTGAAGTGGGTAGTTTTACGGCGACTGGTGATAAATCTGAGCTGAGATTTACTTATTCGTAGCCTGCACGGTCCATTAACTGTACCGCTTCAGCTTGGCGCTGACCGAAGATGCTAACATTAATATTGTCTTGGTTGAAGCTACCCCATGAGCGAAGCATGTCTGACTCATCAACACCTTCTTTTACTGGGAACTCTTTATCACTGCTAGCATACTTGCCTTGAGCCGTATCTGAAGACAACCATTCAATTAGCTTACGAGCGCCTTCTACGTTATCAGAGTTCTTAATGATACCTGCGCCTGATACGTTTACGTGAGTACCGGTCGCTTCAGCACCCTCACCTTGGTTTGCCCAAAATATTTTCACTGGGAAATTAGCATCTTCATCTAAGATACGACCGTAGTAGTAGCTGTTAGCAATACCGACTTCACACTGACCAGAAGCAATGGCTTCTAGTAGCTTAGTGTCATTACTAAATACGGGGGCTGCTAAGTTGGCTACCCAGCCTTTAACAATTTCTTCAGTCTTCTCAGGACCGTAATGCTCAATCATACTGGCCACTAAAGACTGATTATATACCTTTTTAGAGGTACGTAAACAAAGCTTACCTTTCCACTTAGGATCAGCAAGATCAGCATAAGTAGATAAGTCAGTTGGCTGTACCTTAGCTGGATCATAGAAGATAGTACGCGCACGTAAAGATAGACCCGTCCATAGATCATCTACTGAACGGTATTTCTCAGGCACGTTGCTATTAATTACTTCAGATTGAATAGGCTGTAGTAGGCCCTGTTGACCTGCTTGCCATAAGTTACCAGCATCTACAGTTAATAAGATGTCAGCAGGAGTATTGGTGCTTTCTGCTTGCAAACGCGCGATTAGAGGGCCGCTATCATCAGTAACTAGCTCAACAGGAATACCTGTCTCTTTGGTGAATTCATCTAATAAAGGCTGAATCAGCTGCTCGTTACGCGATGAATAAATGGTGACGGTATCACTTGAAGCTTTATCAGTAGTTTGCACTTCAGTATCTGCAGTCGTTGCGGCCTCTTCAGTTGACTGATTACAGCCTACTAATGCCAGTGCACCTAGAACAGCAGCGGTTAACATAGTGTATTTGGTGCTTGCTTTAGTAACAGATGTCGCTTCTCGTGATGTTCCCATATTTGCCTCTTTTATAAAGAATTAAGCGTTTGTTTTGTAGTGATATATCTTTTAGATATAAGAACTATAGGATTAATTTGCTGAAAGCATCTTAATCCAAATGGTAATAATTATCAATAACAATTAGCGACTGATTATCAATTAACTTTAGTCAAAAATAGATACACTACTCTAAAGCTTGGGTCTCCTCCCCCTCTTCTTCTGGCACTTCAGGTTCTTTTTTTTGGGGTTCAATCTTACGATGATCTTTAATAAAGTCGATTAAAGGGGTTGAATCAGGCTCAAACTGTGTCCACTCAGGTCGAATCGTCTCCATATTCACCGTATCATCTTTAATGTCTATCACTGGGAAGGTGCTGGTATGAAAAGCAAGCAAGGCCTGCCCGCGATCACTGACCAACCACTCCATAAACCTTAAGGCTTGACCCACCTCTTCTCCAGCATCTACCATACCTATGCTAATGGCGTTGGTAATCGCGCCTCTGTTAATCTGATTGGGCCACATTAATCGAAGCTGTGTGTTGGGGTGTGTCTTGGCATACCCCCAGAAGGCATCACTGTCTACTATCCCCACATCACAGCCGCCCTGTTCTATCTGATTAAGGATCTCAGCATTATTAGCCAGTGGACTACCCATATTAGCTTGCCAGTTAGCCAGGATTTCTGGGGTAAGTTTGGTGCCATTATAAGACATCATCATCTTAGCAATGGCTTGGTTTTCTGGGCTATAAATATCAGTCATGCACAGCTTGCCAAACCATCTACTGGCACCAAGGCCGGCGTAGTTCACTAGCTCTCGCTCATTGACTTTATTTTTGTTATAGACAATGCTTCGTGCATATTTGCCTACCCCAAACCATTCCCCATCTGGATCTTGGTAGTGCGCCGGCACCGTAGTCGCCAAGGTTCGTGACCCTACTGGCTGCAAGACATGGCTGGCACTAGCGTTGGCCAGTGTATAGACGCTATGCATCATTAACATATCTACGCCTTTGGGGAGCTTAACATCGAAATGCAAAGGTGGCTCTTCATCAAAATGAATAGTAAAGACGCTTTTATCTACAGGCACCCACTCAATCAATATACCCGTCTCTTGGCGGTAGGCATCACTAAGCCGACTTAGAGTTTTTATATCTAAATCGGTACCAATTTGGAATCTTTCTTGACTGATTTGGACAGGGTTGTCGGCCTGATTTTCATCCTCATCTTGGGCATTTGAGCACCCGGTCAAACTTAGCGAGGCAAGAATAAAGACAGACAAAGCTCTTTTTAGCAACTTGCTATTTGACCTAACAACCTTGAGCATGAAATAGAACCTATAGATAAAAAATGCAGAATCAATGGAGTGTTCAGTATACCTGAAAATCACCTTATAAATAACGCCCACAAAGCGCGTTAACGGCAGCTTCAGTACGTAATATTCGACTGCCTATACTAACAGACTGACAGCCATTATTTTGTAGTAAAGACACTTCATAATCAATCCAGCCTCCTTCAGCACCGATACATAGCACCTGAGGTAAACCTGCCTGCTCAATATATTTATTAAAAGACAGTGGGCTGTAAGGATGGGCCACCACGAGGCTACGATCTTTGGCCCATGCGGCCAGCTCATCTTCCACAAAGGGCTTAAAGCGTTTTTTTAATTGTATCTTCGGCGGTATGGTATCCACCCCTTGCTGCAAGCCTTCTTTGACAAACTCATCAATCCTTTTGAGCATAGGACTTTGCCAATAGCTTTTATCGGTGCGATAGCTATTAACCAAGATAATTTCAGCCACCCCTATGGCCGTCATATCCATTATTAACCGGCGCAATACCTTCGGCCGCGGCAAGGCCAAAACCACCGTTAAATCAAGTTTGCTCGGAGGCATCGTATTCAAGTTTAGCTGACCCAGTTTAAGCTGCTTATCTGACACAGCTTCAATAACCGCTGTGCCTAACTTACCTTTTAAGCTACCTACTTTTAAGCTGTCGCCTGCTTTAAGCCTAAGCACCTTCTGTACATGGTTAATTTGGTCAAGGTTAGTAATACTAATACAAGACTGATTATTATCTAGCTCAGGTAACAGTAGGATATTCACTATGCCTCATCCTCACCGCGTCTGCGAACTTTAAAGTGGTCTAAATCTACTTCTTCGTCTCTAGGGTCAACCTCTTTATTTGTCATTTTATTGGCCTTTAACAGACTCTCTATCATCGCCAATTGCTGCTGCATGGCATTGCTTTTGGTAGTCACCAACTGCTGCCCTTTTTGGCCTGCCAGCTTAGCTTGCTCAGGATAAGTCAGCCACTCAGCCACACTGTCCGCCAGTGTGGCATTAGGCGTTACATGAGTGTTATCCGCCCCTTTAGAAGCTTTATTATTTCGATCGCCATCAACGGCATTGACTACTTTTAAGGCGCCCACATCATTTAAGGCCGCCACCACTTCATGACAAGATTGGGTATAAGGCCCCATAATAATGGGCTTGGCTAAGCTTGCCGCTTCAATCGGATTATGACCTCCGATATTTACCAAAGACCCACCCACTAAGGCCACATCTGACAGCTGATAACAGGAAGTTAACTCGCCCATGGTGTCTGCCAGATAAACTTGGGTGTTGGCTTCAATAAGCTGCTCTTGACTACGGCGCTGATAAGTCAAATCGGACTGCTCAATTAGCTCAGCCACTGCATCAAAACGCTCGGGGTGACGAGGCACTAAAATCAGTAAAGCATTGGCCAATTTAGACTGAGCCATAAGCTGTTTGTGAGCTTCAATGGCTGCCTTCTCTTCCCCTTCATGGGTACTGCCGGCCACCCAAATAGGGCGATCAAACACTTCAGGACTTGAGCCGAACTCAGCCTGTAAAGCTTGATTTTTAGCCGTTAACTCAAGATTGGACTGAGAGGTAGCAGGAGCTGCTCCCGTTGACCACTTCAAAGAATCCGCTCGGCGTATCTTAGCAACTTCAGTTCCTAAGCGGCGAAAGCGTTTCGCTGAGTCTGCATCTTGAGCAATAATCATGCTGATGTTATGCATCATGCTTTTGCTAACAGACTCATATTTGGCGTAATTTTCGAAAGATTTTTGTGACAATCTGGCATTAACCAGCACCGAAGAAATACCTAACTGTTTTAACACCGCCAATATATTGGCCCACAGCTCTGTTTCTACAAACATGGCCAAATCTGGCTTAGCCTTAGCAACAAACTTCTCAACTATCGCTTTATCATCAACGGGAACAAAAGTATGAACCATCTGCTTGTTAGCAATGGCATCTGCAAAGAGCTGTTCGGTTCGCGCAAAGCCGGTTTGGGTGGTATTGGTAATCCAAATTTTGGCCCCTTGCTGCAGCATCACTTTTAGCATAGGCGCAATGGTATTGGTTTCTCCTAAAGACACAGCATGGCACCAAATATTTGCCCCGTTTAAAGGACTGGCCGCCGAAAGAGATTGGGATGAGGCTATAGCCGGAGGCTGCGGATAGGCACGACCATAACGAGAGTCAATTTCTTGCTTATAATCGGCCACTGGCATATCGCTTTTTCTGGCTTGCTTATAGCGGCGCCACAACACCAGTCTATAGAGGGGCTTTAACAGTTTGATTGCTAATTTATAATACCAAGGTGGGGCTATGGCCTTAGTGCTATTGGCAACATGAGATGCTGAAGAATAGGCTGAGTTAGAAACATTGGCGTCTTTGTTGTCTGTCATAATCAACCTATGGTCACCTTGTAAAAAATTACAGCCGTCAATTACTTTAGTGATTTATTTAAAAGCTCATTAATTAACAGCTTTGTTAAAAAAAAACCAAGTAATCAGGCACTTTGATAAAACGGTTTGGATAAAAAATAGCCGGTATTCTACCGCATTTAAAATTTATAAAATAGCCATTACTATCCGCAATCTCAGCATTATAGTAAGGGGCTAAACAGACGTATTCCTGAATCAAAAAGCTGTTTGTAAGTCGGTCGACTCTCCCACTCTTCCAGATTTAGCAGCTCACACTGTGTTAAGTAAGCTTGTTGGCAAGTATGGACCTGCTCTACGATACTTGGGGTGTACAGCGCCAAGCTAATCTCCATGTTCAGATAAAAGCTACGCATGTCCATGTTGACGGTACCAAACAGACAATAGTCATCATCAATAACCACTGTCTTAGCATGAAGTAAACCGCCTTTAAATAACGCGATATTCACCCCTGCTTCCATCAAAATTGAGTAGGAGGCCTGTGAGGCATGTTGAACAAAAAAGGAATCTACTTTTTCGGGTAGGATTAAAGTGACCTCCACCCCTCTTTTAGCGGCTGTGGTTAAAGCAGCCAGCAAGGCCTCATCCGGTACGAAATAAGGCGTTGTTATCAGAATACGGTGATCCGCTCTATGGAAAATTGTCAAAAGCGTGTTATAAATCACATGCTCGGTAATGCGCGGCGCTGAAGGGATAACTTGAGCCATAACATTGTCTATCACCGGCATATTAGCAATAGCACGCATATAAGGCGGTAAGCTTGGGTCTGGATCTACCTCATAATCAGGATCTTGCTCGGAGGCCTTAAAATCATGACCATACTCATCGCTTAAATTCAAAGAAGATATTTGTCTGGCCAAATAACCGGATGCCTTATCGTTAATGTCATTAATTGCCGGCTTGGGACGATATAGTTTACGGGTATACATATTGATATTGTTTTCAATACGAAAACCTAGCTGCTGTAAGTTACGGGTACTTTCTGCCCCAATATCGGTGACGTTAACCGCTGCCAATGCGGTAACCACACTCACTGCATTATCACTTTGTATGCGCATAATAAGGTCAATCCATTGCCCCACCGCTTTATCCTGTTTAAAGAACTCAGGATCAACTAGGTTAAAGCTACCGGTATAACCAATATCATCATCAATCACCACAATTTTTCGATGGTTACGCAAATCACTACGCTTAAATAAGGTTTTGAATAAACCCACGGGCAATGACTGGTGGACAATAACCCCAGCTTCGACCAGTTTTTCATACCAATCATCGGTAAAAAAGCTAAAGCTTCCCACACTATCCGCCAATATTTGACACTCTACCCCTCTTTCAACCGCTTCAATTAAAGCTTGAAACACCTCTTGCACCCGGCCTTTGGGATAAATAATATAAAACTCCATCAAGATTAAGGCAGAGGCGTTATTAATGTCTTGTATTAAAGTATCAAAAGTACTATCGGCAGAGGTTAATAGCTGCATACGGTGATTGTCATAAACCCCAAAGCCAGTGTCATAGGTACCAATGCGACTCACACCTTGATAGCGCTTAGGCAGAGCGTCATCCACTTGTGCTAGTTGAATATCTTGACGCTTAGCCACCCCTTTTAACATATTTTGAGCCTGCGAATTACGCAACTTATAGCTCTTGCCCAAATAAGGCTCACCCACCAACATATAAGCAATAATACTAAAAAACGGGATAGCAAATAATAGAACCAACCAAGCAATAGCAATACCTGTGTTGCGCTGCGTTGATAAAATACGCACCACCATAAACACGGTTAATACTAAGTGAATGGACACCCCTAACCACGCCCAGTTTCCTGCCGATAGAGATTCTAGCGACGACATCACTCGATCTAGTTGCTGGACTAAATCTACTTGAGCAGTCAGGACGAGAGAAGATAGTGCAAAGGGAGCCATGAGTTATACGACGGATTGAGTATTTATTATTAAGGATAAAGAGCTTAGCGATAGATTACTCGTTTGAGGCTAAAAATGCCAACAATGCTTTCTCATTGGGCGCTTCAAACAGTCTAACAGTCATTATAACTACCACACTTAGCTACTGTTGAGGGGGTTATGACTGTCTGCTTAAATAAAATAGTTTTGCATAAAGCGACAACCCTAATTAATAACCCTGCTTTTATTTTAAATAGACCACTTCAGTTAACACAGAGGTCACGTTTAGGAGAATGGTTACTGCCTGTAACTTGATTACCCCACTCAAATTCACTGCTAACAAAAAAAGCTGTACCCTATTTTGGGTACAGCTTCTTATAAGTCTCGAATAACTGCCAAACTAGGTCATTCTAATCGCACCGTCTAAACGAATAACATCAGCGTTTAGATAAGCGTTCTCAATAATGTGTGCTACCAAGTTTGCAAACTCTGATGGCTCACCTAAACGCTTAGGATAAGGTACGCTGGCCTTTAGTTGCTCTTGTGCTTTTTCTGGAAGACCTGCCATCATAGGCGTTGCGAAAATACCTGGGGCAATGGTCATCACTCGAATACCATGACGCGTCAGCTCACGCGCCAAAGGCAGAGTCATACCTACTACACCTGATTTAGATGAAGAGTAGCTGGCTTGGCCGACTTGACCATCGAAGGCTGCGATAGAGGCGGTATTGATAATAATACCTTGGTCTTCGTTATTTGGTCCGCCTTCAGCTGCTACCCGCTTAGCGATGCTTGAAGCCACCAAGCGTGCCACGTTGAAGCTGCCTATTAGGTTGACTTGTACCCCTTTATTAAACTGATCTAGGTCGGCTGGATTGTTATCTCTATCTAGTAGCTTTTGTACAATAGCAATACCTGCACAGTTAACGCTACCGGCTAAACCCCCAAACTCTTTTTCCGCAGTTTCAACCGCAGCTTGAACCTGCTCTCCGTTGGTGACATCGCAGCGAACAAAGCGTACGGCCTCACCCAGCTCCTTAGACAACGCTTGACCTGCTTCTTCATTGAGGTCTGCAATGACCACATTAGCGCCGCGTGATACCAGCTCTCTAGTGGTTGCTTCGCCCAGACCTGAGGCACCGCCGGTTACGATAAAAGTTTGTGATTCAGTTTTCATATAACATCCTTATAATATTTTTATTTAACAAAACGACCCATTAATAAAGTAAAGAGGTACTTCTTCAGCCAAGTCTTAGTATATTATTATATTTTATTGGCGCAATAAGAAGCGCTGAGTTTTACCACTGGGTGTTTTTGGTAATGACTCTACAAATTCCACAAAGCGTGGGTAAGCATGGGCGGAAAGTCGCTTTTGTACCAGCGCCTTAATTTCGCTCACCAACTCTTCCGTCCCAACAATGCCTTGTTTTAACACCACAAATGACTTAATCACATGACCACGCATTTCATCTGGCACCCCAACTGCTGCAGACTCAGCGACCGCTTCATGCTCCATGACACAGTTCTCAACATCGGTAGGCCCAATACGATAGCCGGCGGTAATAATAATGTCGTCATCGCGTCCTGCAAACCAGAAAGTACCATCTTCATGACGCTCGACCACATCCCCAGTCAAGTAGTAATCTCCTGAGAAGGCATCCTTTTCATTCCAGCTGTAGCCTTTAAAATAAAAAGCTGGTGATTCACTGACCACTACTGCCAATTGGCCTTGGGTACCATCTTCAACGGGCTGCAAGTTATCATCGAGCACCACCAGTTTGTGCCCTGGCATAGGAACCCCCATACTTCCAGTCGGAGTATCATGAGTTAGCGCATGGTGCATACAGCAGGTCATACCGGTTTCTGTTTGACCATATTGATCAAATACATCACAGCCTAAATTGTCTTTTACCCAGTTAACCACTTCAGTATTTAAGGTCTCACCTGCTGAGTTAGCAACACGCAGCGATAATTTATCCGCCGCATTTTCAAATACGCCACTAGACTTCATCATTCGAAAGGCCGTTGGTGATGAGGCAATATTGGTAATTTTATGACGTTGTAGGAAATCAAGGGTGTTTTGAGCATCAAAGCCCATCTCATTAAAGTGAGTGGTAATACCCATCAATAAAGGACCGGTAATGGCATAATACAAGCCATATGCCCAGCCTGGATCTGCCATATTCCAGTAGTTATCCGTTTCCTGCAAATCGATAGCATAACGCATATACAAATAGAAGGTAGATAAGGCAGCAAGCGGTACACTCACCCCTTTTGACTTACCCACTGTACCTGAGGTAAACATCTGCAAAAACGGCGCATCAGCATCTAGCATAACCGCTTCAAAGTCAGTGTCGAAACCCTCAATATCTTTAAAATTGGCATCTGTATATTGGCTGGCATCCTCGCCCTCTTTAGTCACTAAAACCATCTGCGGTAAGTTAGTAATTTCTTCAAACTTTGATCGGTTATCAAGGTTGGTAAATACCACCTTAGTGTCTGCCTTATCAAGTCTATACTGAATAGCCTCAACCCCAAAGGCAGTAAACAAGGGCTGATAAATCGCACCGATACGCCAAGTAGCTAAAACAATAATGAGCAGCTCTGGGGTGCGCGATAGCATTGTCGCCACTCTATCGCCTTTTTTGACGCCATAATTTTGTAGCATATGAGCCACTTGAGCGCTTTTTTTATCTAATTCATCAAAGGTAAGTTGAGTTATGTTTTGCTTGGTATCTTCATGAACCAAGGCAACCTTATCCCCTAAACCATTACGGACATGCCTGCCACAACAAGCTAGGTAAGCATTAAACTGATCTTGAGGATGGTCGTTAAAGATTTCTTTAATAAGAGTATCTGGAGTGAATGCTTGATAAAAATCAGCATAATTTTGAGGCGCAATAGACTTTACTGTAGTTACTGACATAACCGCTATTCCTTTAGCTTAATTACTGTTCTAGGGGAAACAAGTACCCCACTCAAAGGCCTATACCTTGCCTCCTTATTTGGAGGTTTCTTTATTTTTAGGACAGTCAGGCCGTTAATTTCCTTTTAACCCCTCTATTAATAACCGATTTTAATACTTATTTCAATACAAAACGTATCATTAATAAAAATTATAAAAAAAGCAGCAAACCAAAGTTCGCTGCTCATTAGAAGTTAAGGCTAATTTATATTTATAGGCTACTTACCATAAGTGCAAAGATAAGCGGTTTCAACGGCGACTTTTACCTGAAACTTTTCATTGGCTTCAATGGTAAAGCTCTGACCGGCGTCATAGGTCACAAACTCATCCGAGCCTGGCAATTTAACGGTTAATGCACCGCTGACCACAGTCATGGTTTCAAACTCACTGGTACCAAATTCATACTCACCAATTTCCATCACCCCAACGGTTGCGGGTTTGGTTGCCGTTTGGAAAGCAATTGAAGTCACTTTATTATCAAAATACTGATTAACGCTTGGCATAGATTATCCTTAAAAAATGAGTATAGATTAGTAACAGTCACGATGTATATCCCTTACGCATGAAGGGTATATTCAGAGAATTAATACTCATTCATTCTACTGAGTTTGCGATTAAAATGACATCTAAATCTTTACGTCACTAAACCATAAGATAGGCGTTACTACACAATCACAGCTCATTACTCATCTGTTAAGAAACCACCAGTCTGACGCTCCCACAGGCTGGCATACACCCCTTTTTTCGCAAGTAACTCTTGGTGCGTGCCTTGCTCGATAATACGTCCTTGATCCATCACCACCAGTCTATCCATCGATGCAATGGTCGATAGTCTATGAGCAATGGCAATCACTGTTTTATCTTGCATTAAGCTATCCAAGCTTTCTTGAATCGCTGCTTCCACTTCACTATCAAGTGCTGAGGTTGCCTCATCTAAAATTAAAATGGGCGCATCTTTTAATAGCACACGCGCAATGGCAATACGCTGACGTTGACCGCCTGATAATTTCACCCCGCGCTCACCGACTTGCGCATCAAGCCCTTTATTACCTTTTAGGTCAACCAATGAATCAATAAATTCATCGGCATTGGCTTGTTTAATCGCACGCTGTAGCTCTTCTTCAGTGGCATCAGGCTTACCATAGATGATGTTTTCGCGTACGGTACGGTGCAACAACGACGTATCTTGAGTCACCATAGCAATGTGTTCACGCAAGCTTTCTTGCTCTACTTTGCTAATATCCTGCCCATCGATACAGATGCTACCGCCTTGCACATCATAAAATCTGAGTAGCAAATTGACCAAGGTTGACTTGCCCGCACCCGACCGACCGACTAGGCCAATTCGCTTGCCAGGTTTGATATGTAAATTCAAATCCTTGAAGATACTTAATGCTTTGTCATCTTCACTGTCGCCATCATTGATACCGGCTCTGTGATAGCTGAATGTTACGTTATTAAAATCAACCTGCGCACCTTTGACAGCTAATGGCTGAGCGCCTTCTTTATCGGTTAGCGTCAATGGCTTAGTCAGTAAGCTCATACCATCTCGAACTGTACCCAAGCTTTCAAATAAATCGGTCAGCTCAAACATCACCCAACGTGACATGCCGAGCAGTCTTAATGCCATCGATACCGCAACCGCAATCGCGCCAAGGCCAACCAAGTCGTTGAGCCACAGATAGATACTGAGTGCACTGGTCGCAAAGATAAGAATATAGTTCAAAATGGTCATGGTTATCATCAAGGTTGATAACGTGCCCATTTGCTTATAAACCGTCTGCAAATAGGTATCCATACTGTCGCGCGCATATTCTGCTTCGCTGTCGGTATGCGCAAATAACTTGACGGTATTAATATTGGTATAGGCATCTACGATACGGCCGGTCATGGTCGAGCGTGCATCGGACTGCGCTTGCGAATACTGACGTACCTTAGGATTAAAGTAGAATTGCAGCGCAGTATAAATAAACAGCCACACCAGCATCGGAACTAAGAACCAGGTGTTTAGATTAGTCAATACATACAGCATACTGCCGAAATAAACCAGCACATAGACCATCACCGAGACCGTAATCAAGGTCACTTCACGCACCGCCATACTGCTTTGCATCACCTTGGTCGCCGCTCGCCCTGCAAACTCATCTTGGAAAAACGACATGCCTTGATTAAGCAAATAACGGTGTGAACGCCAGCGCACACTCATCGGCAGGTTACCATTTAAGGTACGGCTTCTCAGTGAGGTACGCAGATAGTTAATCAAGGGCATCGCAATCAGCAGCAACGCTGAATAACCCAATAAAGTTGGCATCTCGCTTTGCAAAAAGGTCGCTTTGTCATGCTCGCTTAGCAAATCAACCAATTGCCCCATAAAGGCATAGATGGCAATTTCACTCACTGCCGATAGCGCCTCTAAGATGCCTAGTGCGAGAAACACCCAACCATAACCCTGATTATGATAACGAATAAAGCCCCACAAAGTATTTGGCGGGGTTTGGTTATCAATTTTGGGGAAAGGATTGACGAGTTTTTCGAAAAATAGACTCATGAGACTCCTTAGTAGCAATACTAATATGACAGCACAAATGTAAGAATAAAAACTGAGGAAATAACTGTTTAAATAACCTTTTAGATTATTGGTAAATAATTCTGATTATTAAATGGGACTAAATCAGGCTTTTTAAACCGTTAGCTACATTCAAATAACATTTGCAGGAATTGATATGATAAGGACTCACTTTTATAAAACGTTCTCATGCTAGCCCTTTATAAGCTCATATAGTTTCATACTAATAATAAAAAACCCATTCTACCTTCATAGAACGGGCTTTTTGTTTGCTTGGCTAAATAAGCGACATCAAACCATTTAGATTTCTGACAACCAATCCTTTTGACGCAGAATTTTCTTAGTTTCGCGGCGTTTTTTCTTACGCACCGCTTCGATATTGTCTTTTTCATGCACGCCGCCCTTTTTGAGTAGCGGATTAAAAGCCACATGATTACGTGGTTTGGTTGCCTCTTTTAGGGCGCTGAGGTTTGCCGTGCTATTAGGGCTAGCATCACTCTTTTTGGCTTGACTTTCTAGCTGTTTAGCCAGCTTTAGTGTTTGTTTTAAGCTCATACATTTTTCCTAAATTTATTCGTTTTTTATTTGATTTATAATTTGGTTTTTTGATTAAAAACATTTTTATTCTCCTTAATATGTTGACCGACCTATTTTGCTTACTATAGAGGGGTTATTCGTTACTATTTCATCCTGCTACGAGGAAATCGAGTGCTGATGCACTTTTAGGACTTCAATCGAGATTGAAAACGTAACAGCATTAAATGACACGAATAACTACCCCTTCACACAAAGTACCTGCTTTAAGGTATGCACTACCTCAACCAAGTCTTTTTGATTGTCCATTACCTCGTCGATGTCTTTGTACGCACCGGGGATTTCATCGAGTACGCTTTTGTCTTTTTTACACTCAACGCCTGCGGTTTGTGCTTTGAGCTCATCAACGGTAAAGGTCTTAGACGCTTTGGTTCGACTCATTTTACGCCCTGCCCCATGTGAGCACGAGCAAAAGGACTCTTCGTTACCAAGGCCACGCACGATAAAAGACTTAGCCCCCATAGAGCCTGGAATAATACCCAGCTCACCCTCGTAAGCACTGATAGCGCCTTTACGAGTGACATAGACGTTTTCGCCAAAATGAGTCTCTTCTTCCACATAGTTGTGATGACAGTTAATGGCTTCTTTGGTCAAGGTGAAGTGTGGTAATCCTGCCTGCTTGGACTGCATCGCACTTAATACCAAGCGCATCATCTCTTTTCGGTTTTGCACCGCATAATCCTGCGCCCACTGCACCGCTTCGAAATAGTCATCAAAGCTGCTTGAACCTTCAGCAAAATAAGACAAGTCTTTATCAGGCACATGACCAAAGCGTGATTGGTGCTCTTTTTTGGCCAAATTAATAAAATAGCGACCGATACAGTTGCCAATACCTCGGCTACCCGAATGCAGCATCACCCACACATCGTCATTCTCATCGAGACAAATTTCGATAAAGTGATTACCGCCGCCAAGTGTACCGAGCTGCTTGGCCCACGTTCGCTCAAAACCTTTGAGCATCTTTAAAAGACCTGGGTGCTTATCGGTAATTGGCTTTAAGCGTTTACCAAGCGGATCAAGCGTTGATGCTTTGGCCGTGATTTGATTGTGCATATTAAAGCCAACCGGCACTTGCTTCTCAATCGCTGAGCGTACTGCTCTTAGGCTGTCCGGCAAATCGCTGGCGGTTAGCGAGGTACGCACCGCATTCATACCACAGCCAATATCAACACCGACTGCCGCTGGGATAATGGCAGATTTGGTCGGAATAACACTGCCTACTGTTGCGCCTTTACCCACGTGCACATCTGGCATCACCGCAATGTGCGAGTGCACAAACTCGAGCTGCGCCATATTGCGTAATTGCTGTATCGCCTCTTGCGCGATATCTTGGGTGTACACCTTAACCGGTACGCCCTTTTTACTGTTTTCATTCAAAATTAGCTGTATGCCCATTTTGTTATTACCTTCATTTTTAGTCGAATGTGCTCATGAATCCAATTGATTTACACAAGCACCATTCGTTTTATATTTGTTTTTTTGATTAATAGATTGTTGTGAGTTGAAACCGTGTTAAATAACAGACGCAAAAATCCCATTAACCTAAGGTCAATGAGTGTCAGAAATACAAGCAGTGGAGGTTAGATTTGACGCTAATGGTCAATACTTGGAAGGGAAAGCTAAATTATATAGAGCTTAGCCTAACCTGCGCGAAGTCATAACGAACATCGCATTGCTTTGCATTATCTTGAACACAGTTTTTTGAAACAATTGCATGCTGACTCCTCCGTAGGTTGTGGCTTATTTGTCATTCTTTAGACGACAATAAAGCGGATGAATAAATATAGTAACTCAATAAAATTAGATATTTGACAGCCTAAAGCCTTGATGGCTTTGGGTCAAAAGTAGGCTGATTATACGGGGCTAATGGACAAACATCAACTTTTGCATCATTAACCCCTGTTTATTATTCGTTTAAGTATAGATTTAACTCAAGCTATTAAACTTAGACTTATAAACTTAAACTTAGACTTAGTTTTTGATTAATTTAGCATGCAACCAAAATCCTGCCAGCATCGCAACGACAAAAATCATCGATTCTGTATAACCGGCTAATGCCGTCACCAATACAGGCGCTGGACAAAATCCAAGCATGCCCCAGCCTACCCCAAACATAAGGCTACCAATAGCAAGCTGCGGTGTAATCTTGGTCGCTGTAGGTAAATCAAAGTTGCCTTTATTTAAGGCTTTCTCGCCTTTAGCAATTCGGGACTTCACATAAAAGAAAGTTGGCATCGCAACAGCAATACCGCCGCCCATAACCAAGCCTAGCGAGGGATCCCAGCCATGAAACAGGCGTAAGAAACCCAATACTTTTTCTGGGTTGACCATACCAGAGACGATAAGGCCAATGGTAAAAATAGATCCTGATAATAGGCTGATAATTAGCGTAATTGGATTGGTTTTATTTGAGGTGCTCATAATATGACCTTGATATAGGGATACATAGATACAGATGGGTTTTGCAATGGGGTAAAAGCCTTAGCTAAGCCATTGCAAATAAAGTAGCTGTCACCACACCACTAAATAAAAACAAAATGGTGGCGGTGATTGAACGACCTGATAAGCGCGAAATACCGCAAATACCATGACCGCTTGTACAGCCAGAACCCAAACGTGTCCCAAAGCCAACTAATAATCCTGCCACTATGATTTTCCAAAGGGGCTGCCCCATCTCAAGCTCGGGAAATCCAATAAATAAACTGTACAGCCAAGTGGTGATAGCCATACCAATGACAAAGGCCAACTGCCAACTAAACTTAGGTAGGCTTGCCAAACTGCTTTTTAAGATACCGCTCATGCCCATGATTTTGCCAATACCGACAATCAAAATCGCTGAGGCAAGACCGATGAGTAATCCACCGAATAAAGCGCTCCAAGGGGTAAAGCTTGCCATGTCAATCCAAGCGTACATATGCGCTCCTAATATTACATTCAAATATATATTATTTACGTATCAGTTATGGGCATACTTACTGATGGATTGAGGTAAAAAGCAATCCAAGATCCTATTGGTCAGTAGCACAAAAACGCTGATACAGAACTTCCATCACTGCCAAGGCATCTTCACTGGCAATGCTATAAAAAATCTGTCGGCCTTCTCGTCTTGTATTCACTAACCCATTTTCGCGAAGCACACCAAGTTGTTGAGACAAACTTGGTTGTTTAATACCTGTTGATAGCTCCAAATCACGCACACAGGCTTCACCAGATCCAACAAGTTGGCAAAGCAATAGTAGGCGATCAGAATGAGAAAGCGACTTAAGCAAAGCTGAGGCTTTAGAAGCAGAAGCCTTTAATGCTTCTACATCAATACTTTCTACATTTAAGGTATTGGTTGACATTATTACAACATCCTAGATTTATTTTATGGATAATTATTATATACAAAAAACCTAGCCTACACATAAACATATTATATAATTTTGTATACTATTATTGCATAAGTTTATGCCACTTGGCTATAACGTAATCAAACTTATTTTTGTATAGGCAGCTTTAAATCGTACTAACTCTTGTTAATAATTAAAGGCTACCCCTCAATTGAGGAATAGCCTCTCTTTAGTTTTTACTGAGTATTTGCTGAAATTATAAGGTGCCAGAAATCTGATAACTATCGCCTGCATGCCACATATTAACAAAGGTGACCACACGCCCAGCTGAGAAAGTCTGACGGCTTAGCAGTAAAGCAGGCGCACCCACAGCCAGGTCTAAAGCTTGAGCCACTTTTTTTGGCGCTGCAACTGCACGAATGGTATAGCTACCTCCCTGTAGAGGCGCTTGCTGAATTAAGTAATCACTGGTATTGACGATACTAAAATCTTGTTCGATAAAGCCAGGCACCAAGGACGCATCCACCCAGCGCTCCTCGTATTGAAGCGGCTTACCATCAGCTATATGAATCAGCTTCACCTCGTCAATCAGATCACTGTCTTCGCGCTGTTGAAAGCTCTTTTGTGATATTGGAGAGTCATCGAGCATGGGCTGGGTTAATAAAGCTAAAATCGGCGGACTCACTTCACTGGCAACCACTCGATGTTGACTGACCACTTGCGCCTTATACTGTTTTCCTGTGGCTTTGATATCAGCAGCGATATTACGCACCTCTACCACAGTATGATTGTACTGTTGCTGTGCCACAAAGGTACCTGACCCTTGCCTACGATATAGCACTCGCTCCTCGCTCAACTCCTTTAGCGCCCTATTTACTGTCATTCTAGACACAGCAAATTTTTCAGCTAAAGCATGCTCCGTTGGAATAACATCTCCTGCCTGCCATCGGCCTGAATGAATGTTTCTTAAAATGCTTTCTTTGATACGTTGATAAGCAGGCTTAGGTTTTCGCTTAGCCTTTGACACTATTGTTTTATTTTTTGACATGATAGAAGACTTATTTTTATAAAGGGCTTTTTTTAAGGGACTATAACAATCATCACAATAAGTGAACTTTAATAACATTGGTATAGCGATAATAATACAATTAAGCCAATGACAACAAATTTACTTATAAAAAAAATTTCGCCGTAAAAACAAAAGCTGGCTTAACGTTAACATAAAAAAAACTTGCATCCTGATTTTTTTCTTGATAATTTGTATATACAATAATTGCAACAACACTTCTATTAATTCTGATTTGACCACTCAAAGGACTGACTATGACAACCTCTAAATTTACCCGCAGAGACGAAAGCCGCGAAATCGCATCACCTACTGGCCCAACCTTAACTTGTAAAAGCTGGTTGACCGAAGCACCCTTTCGCATGATTCAAAACAACTTACATCCTGATGTCGCTGAAAACCCAAAAAGCCTAGTTGTGTATGGCGGCATCGGCCGTGCTGCGCGTAACTGGGAATGCTACGATCAAATCCTAGAGTCTCTAAAAGAGCTTGAAGACGACGAAACCTTATTGGTTCAATCAGGTAAGCCTGTTGGCGTATTCCAAACTCACGAAAACGCCCCTCGTGTATTAATTGCAAACTCAAACCTTGTGCCTAAATGGGCAACTTGGGAGCACTTTAACGAGCTAGACCGCAAAGACCTGTTTATGTACGGTCAAATGACAGCAGGTAGCTGGATTTATATCGGTACGCAGGGCATTGTTCAAGGTACTTATGAGACCTTTGCTGAAGCAGGTCGTCAACATTATGGTGCAGGCGCTGAAACTGCTAGCCCAGATAACTGGAAAGGTCGCTGGATTTTAACCGCTGGTCTAGGTGGTATGGGCGGCGCTCAGCCACTAGCAGCAACTTTCGCTGGTGCGGTATCTCTAAACATTGAATGTCAACAAAGCAGCATCGACTTCCGTCTACGCACTGGCTACGTTGACATGCAAGCCAAAGATTTAGATGACGCTTATGAGCTAGTCAAAAAGCATACTGAAGCTGGTGATGCGGTATCTATCGCACTACTTGGTAACGCTGCAGAAATCTTACCAGAGATGGTAAAACGTGCTAAAGGGGGCGATATTAAGCCTGACTTGGTGACTGACCAAACCTCTGCGCATGACTTGGTGAATGGTTATTTACCAATCGGCTGGACAGTAGAAGAATGGCGTGCGGCTCAAGAAGATCCTGAGCAGTTTGAAAAAGTGGCTAAAGATGCTGCTCGTTCATGTGCTATTCATGTAGAAGCGATGCTTGAGTTCCAAAAAATGGGCGTACCGGCTACTGACTATGGTAACAACATTCGCCAAGTTGCCTTTGATGAAGGTGTTAAAGATGCGTTTAACTTCCCAGGCTTCGTACCTGCGTATGTTCGCCCTCTATTCTGTCAAGGTAAAGGTCCTTTCCGCTGGGTAGCTTTATCAGGTGATCCAGAAGACATCTACAAGACAGACCAGAAGATTAAAGAGCTGTTCCCAGAAAACAAACACGTGCATAACTGGTTAGATATGGCCAATGACCGTATCAAATTCCAAGGTCTACCTGCTCGTATTTGCTGGCTTGGCTTAGGTGAGCGTGATAAAGCTGGTCTTGCCTTTAACGAAATGGTTAAAAATGGCGAGCTTAAAGGCCCAATCGTCATTGGTCGTGACCATTTAGATACTGGCTCTGTAGCAAGTCCAAACCGTGAAACAGAAAGCATGAAAGATGGTACGGATGCAGTATCAGACTGGGCACTATTAAACGGCATGCTAAACGTGGCTGGCGGTGCTACTTGGGTCTCCCTGCATCATGGCGGCGGTGTTGGTATGGGTTACTCACAGCACTCTGGTATGGTTATCGTCGCTGACGGTACTGATGAAGCAGCCAAACGTCTGTCACGTGTCTTAGTTAATGACTGTGGCTCAGGGGTTATGCGCCATGCGGATGCCGGTTACGAGTTAGCGATTAAGACAGCCAAGGAATATGGCCTAAAACTACCTATGATCAAATAGCTTATTTGAGTCCTTATTAATTTAAATTAAAAAGGACTCTCAGCTTAATCTGTCTATGTCTGTAAATAGGCAGATTAAGCAAGTAGGCAAATCAAGCAGTGGGCTCAATAGCTGTAGCTTTACCTATATTAACCAATCTCAGCCTAACCAATTATTTAGCTCAACACATTCTAACCCATTGCCACAGACAGGGACTTGTCACCATGGAAATCGATAAAAACGTTGAAATGCTTACAGTGGATCAGCAAGAGTTACATCCGAGCTTATCAGATAACGAAGATCCGCTTTTATCCCGGTCACGCGGCATCTTTCAGCTGATTATTTTTAGCATTATTGGTATCACAACGTTTTTTATTCCGTTTACCATTAATGACAAAAGCACTATTTTATTTGATCATATTGCCTCTTATTTGGTCAATGATTTGCATTCGTTAGCAGTTGGCCTGTTATTCCTCTTGATGGCCTATGGCGCTATCAAACCGATTGTTACGGGTAAATACAAAGAGAGTATTACCCATGCTATTTTAAGTTTTGCCAAAGTAGCGGGATTAATATTGGCAGGCTTATATGTGCTGGGTATGGCGCCAGACGTTATCATGGAAAAAGACATGATGCCTTTTTTGTTTGAGAAATTGGCACTGCCTGTAGGCATGATTGTGCCCATTGGTGCGCTGATCTTAGCCTCACTCATTGGCTTTGGTTTGCTTGAGATGATTGGTGTCTTAATGCAGCCGATTATGAAACCTATTTGGCGCACCCCTGGCACTTCTGCTATCGATGCGGTGGCCTCCTTTGTGGGCAGCTATTCCATTGGCTTGTTAATCACCAATCGCGTTTATCTTCAAGGTCATTACTCTACCCGTGAAGCCATTATTATCGCTACTGGATTTTCTACTGTGTCAGCGGCGTTTATGGTAATTGTCGCCAAAACCTTGGGGCTGATGGAGTTTTGGAATCTGTTTTTTTGGTCTACCTTAATCATCACCTTTATTGTCACAGCCATTACCGCCCGCATTCCGCCCATTAGCCAAGAGCGTAATGATGATGCTGACCCTGCGGCGCAAGCTTTGGCGGATGTCAAAGGCAATCGTTTAGGTGCTGCTGTTGAGTTAGGGATTGAAACCTCAAGACGCTCAAGCAATTTACCAAAAATATTTTGGTGTAATTTTAAAGACGGCTTAGAGATGGCCGCTGCCATTGTGCCTTCTATTATCGCAGTGGGCTTGGCCGGTTTACTACTGGACAAATACACCCCTGTATTTGAAATACTGGGGCTGGTGTTGTATCCCTTTACTTTTATTAGTGGCCTACCTGACCCTCTACTTGCCGCCAAAGGCATATCAGCCGGTCTAGCAGAGATGTTCTTGCCTGCCTTATTGCTTAGCGAAGCTGATTTTGTGACTCGTTATGTGGCCGGCGTGGTCTCTATTAGTAGCATACTGTTTTTCTCTGCTATGATTCCTTGTATCTTAGCGACAAAAATACCGTTATCTATCCCAAAAATGCTGATTATTTGGCTACAAAGAACCATTTTAAGTATCTTATTGGCCTCTGCTTTTGCTCATCTTGCTATTGCAGTAGGCTGGATAGGCTAACCAAACTAATACCCGAATAACAATAAACGCCTAAGTTCAAAGGAGTGACTTAGGCCAGGCTTTTATCTACTAATGTAGTTTGACTATGACAGTCTTGGAAACTAACAGAAAATAAAACCTAACGTTAAAAAACTAATAATAATAATCATTAATAAAGGACTTTCTCATGACCTCTACTCAGACCCTCAGCCTTACCCCACGTAAGCTTACCTTTGCTCAGCTACGACAAGTCTACGACATGCCCGTACAAGTCAGCTTGGTTGATTCTGCCTATCAAGACATCGATGCCTCACACGACTGCATCAAAGAAATCATTGCTCGTGATAAAAGCGCTTATGGTATTAACACCGGCTTTGGACTACTGGCCAAGACCCGTATTAGCGATGATCAACTGGGTTTACTGCAATACAACCTTATTGTGTCGCATTCTGTCGGCACAGGTGAACGATTAGAAGATGGTGTGGTCCGTCTAATTATGGTGATGAAAGTCGCAAGCCTTGCCCAAGGCGTTTCAGGGGTTCGCCGTGATGTGATTGACGGATTAATTGGACTGATTAATCACGATATTATTCCGCATATTCCTGCCAAAGGTTCAGTCGGTGCCTCTGGCGATTTAGCACCACTGTCTCACATGACGCTCACCTTGCTTGGTCAAGGGTCCTGCTATGTGAACGGTCAAGAAATGTCAGCCAAAGATGCTTTAGCACAAGCCGGACTTGAGCCGGTCACCCTAGCCGCTAAAGAAGGTTTGGCTTTGATTAACGGCACTCAAGTGTCAACAGCGTTAACGCTACGCGGTTATTTCTTGGCCCGTGATTTGGTAGCCACCGCCACTGTGGTCGGCGCATTATCGGTTGATGCAGCACGTGGCTCGGACTCTCCTTTTGATGCCCGTATCCATGAAGTGCGTGGCCATCACGGTCAAATCCAAATCGCCAAAGCGCACCGCAGCTTACTTGCGGGCAGTGAAATCCGCGCCTCACACACCGAAAATGATGACCGAGTACAAGACCCCTACTGTCTGCGCTGTCAGCCACAAGTGGTTGGTGCGTGCCTTGATATCATCAATCAAGCTGGCAACACCCTGCTTATCGAAGCCAACGCAGTGACTGACAACCCGTTAATCTTTAGAGACGAAGATGGTCCGGTTGCCATCTCTGGCGGTAACTTCCACGCTGAGCCAGTTGCCTTTGCCGCCGATACCTTAGCACTTGCCATAGCAGAGATTGGCTCTATGTCTGAGCGCCGTGTGGCACTGCTAATTGATGCCACACTAAATGGCGGCCTACCTCCATTCTTAGTAGACAACCCTGGGGTGAACTCAGGCTTTATGATTGCCCATGTGACCGCAGCAGCTTTGGCTTCAGAGAATAAGTCTCTGGCACACCCTGCCAGCGTTGACAGCATCCCAACTTCAGCGAACCAAGAAGACCATGTGTCTATGGCCACCTTCGCTGGTCGCCGCCTGTATGATATGGCCCAAAACACCGCTACCATCGTTGGTATAGAGTTGTTGGCCGCAGGACAAGGCATTGATTTTCATAAAGAATTACAAACCTCTAAGTTATTAACACAAGCCCATAACTTACTGCGTGATAAAGTTAGTTTTTATGACAAAGACCGCTACCTTGCCCCAGACATTGAAGCCGCTAAGCAGTTGGTCTTATCTGCCGCCTTGAATGAGCACTGGTCTGAGCTTCGTAGTGATTGGTTTTTGCAAGATTAACGCAGATTAACCAAGACTAAATTAACCCAAATAATGACTTTTGAGAGTGTTTATTATGTCAAGTTCACACCCTGTAACTGATAATGCTAAAGTTGGTGCCGAGCAGGTACCTTTTGATACCAGTCTTTGGACGGGACGCGCTGAACCTGATGAATCAGAGCGCGCGCTATATTGGTATCAAGTAGTGGGCGCGCATCAAACAGCGGACGATGACGACAGTAAAGCCAACTCAAAAGTCACCTTAGTAGGCTTTGCTTGTGATCAAGGCGTACGCCGTAATCTGGGCCGTGTGGGTGCTAAGCTTGCACCGCCTGCGATTCGCCAGACCTTTGCCAAGCTGCCTATTACCCCTATACTGCAGGATAAGTTTGATAAAGCTGACTATGGTTTATTATTAGCCGATGCTGGGGATGTGATATGCCACGACAATGACAGCTTAATGCCAGATGTATTGGAGCAAACTCAAGCTTTATATAGCCAACAAGTGTCAGATATTATCCAGCAAGACAGTCTAGGCATTGGTATCGGCGGTGGTCATGCCATCGCATATGCCAGTTATATGGGGCTTTGGCAGGCATTAAATAATGATTCAAAATTAGATGAAAATACGCCTAAGCCTTCACAATCTAATGCGCCCAAAATTGGCATCATTAACTTTGACGCACATCTAGACATTCGCAATGCGCCGAAGGGCACGTCAGGAACCCCCTTTCGTCAAATCGCAGAGCACAATCAAGCGCACGGCCAACCCTTTCATTACTGCGCCATTGGCATTAGTCAATTCTCAAACACCGCTGCGTTATTTGATAGAGCCGATGAACTGGGTGTGACCATTATTAGCGATGACAACTGCGCCCGTGATAGCTGGGAGAATAGTGCGAAAAAGCTAAATGAGTTCATCGATCAAGTGGATGTGCTGTATGTCACCATTGATATGGATGCTTTCCCCGCCAGCATTGTTCCGGGTGTTAGCGCCCCTGCTGCCAAAGGCATTTCACTAGATTTCACAGAGCGCTGCCTTGAGGTAATTTTCGCCAGTGGCAAAGTAAAAATGGCTGACTTTGCGGAGATTAACCCCACTTACGATATCGATGCTCGTAGCTGTAAAGTCACCGCCCGCTTACTGGCACTGATGGTTCAGCACCATTTATTATTACAAGATTAAAGATTTAAATAGATTATAAATAGTACTACTTAACCCATTCATAAACTCGGAGTCTGCTATGACATCCTCAATAATAAAAGATTTCCCAGAAGATTTTGATACCCTAATTTTACATGCCAATATTGCAACCTTCTCTGAGACATATGGCTTTGATAGAAGCCTAGCAGTCGCTCACTCAGAAAATACAGATGCCAGCAAATATCACAGCCCTTACGGCCAAATTATAGACGCTGCATTAGCCATTAAAGACGGCAAAATCAGTTGGATTGGCGATGCTCAAAGTGCATTAAACAGTCCGGCTTATCACAATACGATTATGCAAATTGATGCCGATGACAAAATCATCTATGCCAACCGCCAATGGGTGTTACCTGGTCTGATCGACTGCCACACTCATCTGGTTTATGGCGGCAACCGTAGTAATGAGTTTGAAGCACGCCTGCAAGGTGTTAGCTATAAAGAGATTGCTGAAAACGGTGGCGGTATTGTTGCAACCGTCACTGCCACTCGTGAAGCAGACTTCGATGAGCTATATGCGCAAACTGAGCGTCGCCTACAAGCGTTACTTGCTGAGGGCATAACCACCATTGAGATAAAATCTGGCTATGGCTTAGATTTAGAGACTGAGCGCAAAATGCTACAAGTGGCGCGTCAATTGGGTGAGGACCATGACATTACTGTCAAAACCACTTATCTTGCGGCCCATGCCCTGCCCACCGAATATAAAGACAAAGAAAACGGCTCAGATGAGTACATTGATGCGGTATGTGAATGGATGCCTATCTTACACAAAGAAGGCTTGATTGATGCAGTAGACGGATTTTGTGAAAACATTGGCTTTAGCAAAGCGCAAATGGCCAAAGTATTTGATGTCGCAAAACAATTGGGGTTACCGGTTAAACTACATGCCGAGCAACTAAGTGATATGGACGGTAGTGGCTTGGTCGCTGACTATAATGGGCTTTCGTCTGACCATCTTGAATATTTATCTGAGAGAAATGTTGAGAAAATGGCCGAGCATGATGTGGTTGCAGTCTTGTTACCTGGTGCGTTTTATACGCTAAAAGAGACCCAATTGCCGCCTATGCAAGCGATGTATAAACACAATGTGGCCATTGCACTATCGACAGACAGCAACCCCGGCACCTCTCCGCTCACCTCTTTATTAATGACACTCAATATGGGCTGTACTTTATTCGGTATGACACCAGAACAGGCGCTGGCAGGTATCACCACCCATGCCGCCAAAGCATTGGGGCTTGATAACAAAGGCCGTATTGAAGTGGGCTTGGATGCTGACTTAACCCTTTGGGATATCGAGCGCCCTGCCGATTTAGCCTATCAAATGGGCTTAAACCCGATAGAAGGCGTTATGGTAGGCGGTCAATGGCGTGACTAGTGTTTTTCATTGTTGTGCCCATAAAAAAAGCATTAAGTCCACAAAAAAGCGCTCCTATTTAATTGGAGCGCTTTTTTTGTTGGGGTTTTTAATATTAAGCCATAAACGAAGAAAAACCATTTAGCAGCATTTGTACTGAAATTGAGATAAGAATCATACCCATCAAACGCTCAATAGCTTTTAGACCTCGGTGCCCTAGCAGCTTATATAACTTGGTTGAGAAGAATAGAATAACTGCTGAAATAAACCAGGCCAATAGTAAAGCCATTAACGCCTTTGGAATGCTTTCAGGGTTCTTTTCGGTTAATAAAATTAAGGTAGCTAGAATTGATGGCCCCGCAATTAATGGAACTGCTAACGGGACAATAAAAGGCTCACCATCTTCATCATCCTCATCGCTCATCACCCCGCCTCGGGTAGGAAAAATCATACGAATAGCGATAATCATCATGACCAAACCGCCACCAATAGCGACGGCTTCAGTGCTTAACCCTAAGGTATGCAAAATACTGCCACCAGCGAATAAGAACAATATCATTAATAACAGTGCAATCAGCAACTCTCTAATAATAATAAACTTACGTCTTCCCTCAGGTACTTTATTCAACACCGATAAAAAAATAGGGATATTACCCAAAGGATCCATAATTAAAAACAAAGTAAGTGCTGTTGCGTAGATTTCCATAAAACTCCTTAACAAAAAACTTCAGTTTATTCTTATCTTAAAAAAACGATGATATCAAAAAAATATGACCACTTATCCATTCATTTATTTGATTTACAAATCAAATTCAATATTCTAATTTAGAATTTTTTATAGGCATTACTGCATATTGCATTCGCTATTTCAGTTCAGGCACCTGTGCTAATATCGATGACCCAATTAATAATACTCATCAAAAATACATTTAACTGAGTAATTTTAATGTAAGCACTTTGGCTTTCCAAAGGTCATCAAAAAGAATTACGCAATCTGGGGCTTTTATTAATGCATTTCTTATTTGATAGAGCAGAAAAACTTCCTGACAACGCCACAAAAACAGACTTATTAAGGTCATTAATCGGTGGGACTTTGGGCATATTCGTACTGCTGTTATTAACTGAATATACCGGTAACATGATGATTATGGCGCCCTTTGGTGCGACCTGTGTGCTTTTGTTTTCAGCCTCTCACTCACCCCTTGCCAAACCGCGCAATGTTATTTTTGGTCACCTAATTGCTGGCTTTGTGGGTCTCGTTATTTTGAAATATGTGGGCGTCAATATCTTCACCATTGCCTTTGCTGTTGGCTTAGCTATCTTTTTTATGCATCTACTTAAATGCATTCACCCTCCTGCTGGCGCAACTACCTTGGTGGTATTGCTAACGGCTGATCAGGTGACTTATGGCTGGGATTTTTTATTAATGCCAGTATTGGCGGGCTCTGTCGCTCTCATAAGCGTTGCACTGGTGGTGAATAATATCAAACCGAATGAAAAGTGGCCGGCCTATTGGTTTGCGCTGGTACAAAGCCGCATTGAACATCAAATTGAACAGCACATGGAAGATTATGTCGATAATCATGCCATTGAAGATCAAATCCGTGCTCAAAACCCGATTGATGATGCCCAAAACGACTATGACTTTGCTTCACAAAAAATGCTCTCTAATCGCCGATAGTTTCCAGGTGCATTGGCCGATAGTCTCTAGTTGCGTTGATAGATTAAAGATCTATTACAGTCATAAACAGCTGTAGCAATAATACTAAATAGCCATAGCTTGCTTGAGCGTGCTTTATTTTCCGTACTAAAACTCAAGCACACTGAGCTGACAATAGCCCACAGGTCTGGGCCAGTCTTTTGCCTGACTCGGTACCTCTTTACCAGCACAAACCATCTTCGCCGTGGTAATCCAGCCAGCATGCCCCACTGCCAAAATCGGGGCTTTAGGTTTGGCTTCCTCTATCTTCCGTATCTTTAGCCAAGCTCGTACTCGCTCAAACAGCTGAGTCAAGTTCTCTCCGCCCGCCGGAGCAAAGTGCGCAAAATCATCACACCACTTATCGATCCCATCTTTGCTAATTTTCGACCAAGGCTTGCCTTCCCAATCTCCAAAATTAGTCTCCATTAACCGCTCATCAATCTGACAGTCAAAGCCTAGTTGCTGTAAATAGAGTCCTACCTGCATAGAGCGCTGTAAAGGACTGACATAAATTTGCTTAGGCAATTGATGTTTTTTGGTATAACTGTCAATCTGATTGGCCAGACGCTTTATTTTACGTCTATCAACCGCCACTTCGCTTTGACCGAAACACAACCCATGCACCTGCTTAGGTTTGGGGTGGCGCCAAATATATAATTGCATAAAATGACTGTCTATCCCGTAAAGTTGGCCGCTAGACCGGCATAAATGGCAATTTCAGTGATTTGCTGAGTCGCCCCTAAGCCATCTCCTGTATAGCCTTGCAAGCGCCTTTTAAGCAGCCGATACATATGAGTGATGCCTAATACCGAAAACACCAAAGCCAACAGCCATTGCTGAACCGTAATTTGCTGCAATGCCAGTGGCAACAACAGATACAGCATGACGCCGATAAATAGAAGCCATAGACTACTGCCAAGCCACTGATTTAGGGTCATTTGCTGTGCCATGGGCTTAGCCTTAGCATGCTCTATCTCACCCCCATAAGGCAGCAGTACTATCAGTGCAGTACATAATAAACGTGATGCACTGTGGGCGATAACCAAAGCCACCACTGCGGTCATTACAGGCATCGCAGCAAGCAAACTTACCTTTAATAGCAAGGCACAGGCCAAACCTAACGTACCGTAAGTGCCAATACGCGAGTCCTTCATTATAGTCAGGGTGCGCTCACGAGTCAGGCCCCCGCCAAGCCCATCACAGGTATCAGCAAGCCCATCTTCATGAAAAGCACCCGTTAGCTTAATCCCAAAAGCCGTGGTAGCAATGGCTGCCACTAAAGGCGGAAACCCCAAGCTTGCTAGCCAAAATATAGCAGCACAAACCACACCCACCAATAATCCCACACCAGGGAAATGACGGCTACTTTGGTGCAGCCACTGGGGCTGATAGTCGTTAAACTGTATTGGAATACGGGTCAGAAATTGGGTGGCGACCAGTAGCAGACGCCATTCTTGTTTAATAGACATCTGTTTTAACGCTCATCAGCTGTGTCAGCTTGGTCTAATTGGTCTAAATCATCTTGTGAATCTGAGTCACTCTTATTACTAATACCGGCATCACTAAAGCTTGCCATCTCATTGATTATGGCGCAGGCAGACTGTAATAAAGGATAAGCTAAAGCTGCTCCACTCCCCTCACCCAAACGTAAGTTAAAGCCCAATAGTGGTTCGGCATCCAGAGCAGCTAGCATCTTGCTGTGCCCAGGCTCTACTGAGTGATGGGCGAATACTGCAAACTTAGCCACACCGGGTACTAAGCGCTCAGCAACCAACAGAGCACTACTGGCAATAAACCCATCTACTAACAAGACACGTCTATCACTGGCAGCTTGAATAAATGCACCGGCCATCATGGCAATCTCAAGCCCGCCCAATGCCGCTAATATCTCTAGCGGTGTGGTCACTTGCTCGTGACGCTGTAGCACTTGGCTAAGCACCTCAACTTTACGCTGCAATCCAGCATCATCAAGGCCAGTACCACGGCCAATACACTCCGCAATAGGCACATCTTCAAGCTTAGCAAGCAATAAACTGGCCGCTGAGGTGTTACCAATGCCCATTTCACCGGCAATAAATAAGTTACCTTCAAGCTGCTTGGCTACATCCATACCTGCTTGCAGTGCTTGAATACACTCCTCACTACTCATTGCTGGTTCAGTTAACGCATCGCGGCTTCCTAAGCGTACCTTGTATTCAGTTATTAGCTGAGGATGCTTTTCGACACCAAAATCAGCAAAGTCGGTAGCAACACCGGCATCCACAACCTTCAGCTCAATATTATGCTGACGCGCCAGCACATTAATGGCTGCACCCCCATTTAAGAAGTTCAGCACCATTTGTGCGGTCACTTCACTCGGGAACGCAGAGGTACCATGCTTAGTCAATCCATGATCAGCCGCAAACACCCGAATATGTGGGCTTTCAATTTTTGGCGCCGTGCTGCCTTGGATAAGCCCTATTTGTACTGCTAAAGACTCTAAACGCCCCAAAGACCTTGGTGGCTTGGTTTTATCATCTAACAAATGTTGCAGTTTGGCAGCCAGTTCTGGATTATCAATATTAGGGATCGTAGGCAGGGTTAAGCGGTCCAATGTGGGCATCCTTCTTATAGGTTTAATTATTTGCTCAGTTATTTATCGGATATAACTTGGTATTAGTTACTTGTTATTGGTTATAAGTTGATACGGTAAGGTTTAACCGTTTT
The DNA here is from genome assembly GCF_900162815.1 of Psychrobacter pasteurii. GTDB lineage: Bacteria > Pseudomonadota > Gammaproteobacteria > Pseudomonadales > Moraxellaceae > Psychrobacter > Psychrobacter pasteurii. The sequence continues at coordinate 29,727 of NZ_FUGD01000087.1, forward strand.
TGTGACAGTTTTACTCAGACAGTAGCTTAGTCAGCAAAGCCTCAATTTCTTGCTTGAATTCTTTGTCTTCGATTTTATTGGCTGCGACCTTAGCATTTTTCAGGCTTTCGATAGCCGCTTCAGTTTGACCCATCTCCAGTTGCAGCTCTGCCATAGAAAAAGCTATCGAGGATAGGTGGTCTTTTGAGTTAATCTCGGTGGCTTTACCCAAAGCTTTTTGATAAATCACCAAAGCTTGATCTAAATCAGCAGTGAAATCCGCCAAGGTTTCCCACTGCTCTGGATGATCTTTATCCGTGCCTTCATTGTCGTCACAAATGGCTTTTAGCTCAGCATATAGCTCATCAAAACGGGCTTGATCGTCTTTGCTATCGGCCTCTAATAAGTCTTCGGCTAAATTATAAATCGCTCGGTATATTTTTGTATTAATCATAAAGGGGCCTTAGTGGGATTAATTCATCAAAATGCCCAATAGCTACTTAACCAACAATTATTTATAGAGTTAGGAGCAGTAAAGCTGGGCATTTTTTGCTAAAAGTTAGCTATGTGACTTCGATTATACCTTATATAGAAGCCAACCATGGCTACCGTGGATAATTTATGGCCTCAAATCTACGGCAAAGTCTCAATCATTTCATAGCCTGGGCCAGCTATACTGGTAGTGATCAAATAAAAACCAAGGAAGATAAAAGGCAAAGCCAACAGCGACTTTAAAAAAGGAGATTTACACTTCTCCCAGCGCGTTATGACGTAGTAAAGGTTGGCTAAAGGCACAAATAAATACATCAAGCCCCACGCTGTCGATTCTCTAAACGCAATAATGATAAGCTGAATGCCATAAAATAATAGAATAATAAAACCTATAACGACACAAACCAAAGCTAAAGTATCCATCTACTTCTCCAAATAAATTATTTTTACTGTGTTTTTTAAATTAAACAAATTAGATTAAACAAATTAGATTAAACAAATTAGATTAAACAAATTAGATTAAACAAATTAGATTAAACAAATTAGATTAAACAAATTAGATTAAACAAAAATAAGTTTAAGAGCGTCTACAAAAATTGTCTACAACAATCCTCCGCAGTAACCCTCATTCTTGCTATGCGAAATTACTGTGTCTATACTTACCAATAGCTGAGCTTAGAAGCGACCGACTTAGAATAGACCACCTTTTGATTTTATTCGGCTTAAACGGTACGCAATGGAATGGACTTATAACAACTTTAAGGTAATTAAATGTCACTTTGTTTAAATATGATCGTGAAGGATGAGAGCCACATCATAGAGGCCACCCTACACAATATTTGCCAACATTTTCCCATTACTTATTGGGCCATCTGCGATACTGGTTCAAGCGATAACACCATTGAATTAATTGAACAATTTTTTCAGAAAAAAGGGATTCAGGGACATATTTATCGAGAGCCTTGGAAAAACTTTAGTCACAATAGAAACGTGGCTTTAAAGCAATGCGTAGGTAAAAGTGATTATGTCTTAATATTTGACGCTGATGATCATGTAACTGGTGAAATCAACTTGCCCAACCTTGATCCAAAGACAGGTGCAGACAGTTATCTGATGCAGTTCACCAGTGAATCTGGTGCCATGAAGTACCTGCGCAAACTTATTATAAAAAATGATAGCAGCTATAGCTGGCGAGGAGTACTACACGAATTCATACAGTGCAATCGGTCTGAAACAGTAGCTCAGATTCAGGGCGACTATGCCATTGTATCTGGTAGAAAGGGCAATCGTAGCCTAGATAAAAATAAGTATCAAAAGGATGCTCAAATCTTAAAAGATGCTTTTATAGAAGCGCAAGACAGTGACCTACTGCCCCGCTATGCCTTCTATTGTGCCCAATCTTATCGAGACGCCGCTATGATAGATGAGGCTATAAAGTGGTATAAAAAGCGTATAGAAATCAAAGCGGGCTGGGCAGATGAAAGATATTGTAGCTATGTCGAATTAGGCCTACTGTATGAAAGAAAAAAAGATTTTGATCAAGCCCTCCATTATTGGCAACAGGGCATCGTTCACGATCCCAAACGCGCCGAATGTTGGTACCATATGGCACGAAGACACAGCTGGAGCAAACATACCGAGTTAGCCTATGTGTTTGGTCGACAAGCTGCACAGTTACCAATGCCTACAGGCAACCGCTTATTTTTAGCCAAAAACATTTATCACTATTGGTCTGCTTATGAGTGGTGTATTAATGCTTATAAGCTTGGTCATTATGAAGAGTCGTATCAAGCCTTCAAGCAACTAGTCACCCATTGTCCACAAGATTTATTACAAAAAGTGGCTCATCAAATGTCCAGCTACAAACACCTTGTACTACAGGACAGCTTTGCTGAGGTAAGTACGCTTACCTTAAATCTAAATCGACTCAATCAAACTAATCTATTACACGAGCTACTGTCTAATGAACCTGTAGCCTAGCTAATCACCACACCACTACCTTAAGCTTTTACTTAAACTTCTTGTATACTTTAATAGGATGGTCATGACTCAGATTTTGGCAAATGCCGTAGCGCTCACACCCGTTCCATTTACTCCAAAAATCATATTCTTTGATATCGATGACACCTTAAGCCGCAACGGAGTTATCGCACCGCATAACAAAGCCACTTTAGAACAATTGGCCAAAACGGATATTAAGTTAGTGATTGCTACTGGCCGCTCAAAATCCATTATCCCAGACGATATTATGGCACTACTTGAAGCAGATGTTTTTGATGCCATTGTCTGTACCAATGGGCAATATAACTTTGATAAACAAGGGGTTATTAGTCACTACCCCTTAACCTTAGAACAAGCCAGTAAAATTGATGAGTTATGTCGACACGACCACCTCATTCACAAATTTGATTCTGACAAGCATCTGGCTTGGGCTAATGACAATGAAAAAATTCGAGCCTTTGCTGCCCAAAATCCTAGTGCCATCATCGATCCTGACTACTTTAAACACAATCCTGTCTATCAATGCTCCGTTTTCTTTAATGACGAACAAAGAAAAATGCAGGAAGTAGATTTCGCAGCTTATGGCTTAAAGCTTGTGCATTGGCATCAAGTGGGCGGCGATATCTTACCCCTTGAGGCTTCTAAAGAAAGAGGCGTACGCGATGTCTGTGAGTATTTTGACATAGATATTAAGGATGCCATGGCCATTGGTGATGGATTTAATGACTTAGAGATGTTTGATGCCGTAGGTTATGCCATTGCCATGGGAGATGGCCAACCTGCCTTACAAGAGCGTGCTGACTTTGTTACGGGCAGCATTGAAGAGTATGGGTTACAGCAGGTATTACATCCTCTACTTGAGGTCGAGAGCAGCTAACTTTTAAGCTTATTCATAAACTGCTCTTCATTTAAAAAGACTACATTAAAAAAGACCGCTTAGCTTCAGGTTTTCACCCTCTGCTAAGCGGTCTTTTAAACTGATAGTTCAGCTTACAGTCCTGCTTTTAAACTTGCTTGGATAAATGGATCCAAGTCACCATCAAGCACCGCACCGGTGTTAAAGGTCTCAACCCCTGTACGCAAGTCCTTGATACGTGAGTCATCTAATACATACGAGCGGATTTGACTGCCCCAGCCCACATCAGATTTATTGTCTTCAACAGCCTGCTGCTTCTCCATCCGCTTTTGCATCTCAAGCTCATACAACTTAGCACGCAACATCTTCATTGCAGTGGCCTTGTTACCATGCTGACTGCGCTCATTTTGACACTGCACCACAGTATTAGTTGGCTCATGGGTAATACGAACCGCTGAGTCAGTAGTGTTTACGTGCTGACCCCCAGCGCCACTTGAGCGATAGGTATCAATACGTAAATCAGCAGGATTAATGTCGATTTCAAAATCATCATCAATTTCAGGAGACACGAATACCGCAGCAAATGAGGTATGACGCCCATTATTACTGTCAAAAGGAGATTTGCGCACCAAGCGGTGAACCCCAGTCTCGGTACGTAACCAACCAAAGGCATAATCCCCGCTTACCTTGAAAGAAGCGGATTTAACCCCGGCCACACTACCAGCCGATACTTCAATAATCTCAACCTTAAAGCCGTGCGATTCACACCAACGGGTATACATACGCAGTAGCATTTCCGCCCAGTCTTGAGCTTCAGTACCGCCACTGCCCGATTGAATATCAACGAAGCAGTTGTTGGCATCCATTTCGCCATCGAACATACGCTTGAACTCTAAGTCTTCGACTTTGGCTTGTGCCGTATCAAGCTCACCTTGCACATCTTCAAGAAGGCTTTCATCATCCGCCTCTACTGCCAACTCAAGCATAGCTGCAGCATCTTCAAGCGTGGTCTCAAGGCCAGTGATGGTATTGATAATGCCATCAAGCTGACTTTTTTCTTTACTGATTTTGGTCGCACGTTCCGGATCATTCCAAAGCTCTGGACTCTCCATCTCAAGGTTAACTTCTTCTAGGCGCTCTGACTTACCATCGAAGTCAAAGATACCTCCGTAGATCCTTTGAACGTTCGGTTAAATCTTTAATTTGCTCTTGGTACTGGTTGGTTTCCATAAATATTCCAAAAATTTAAAACTATAGTGTCTGAGTGAGACCAAAGCGGCTTAGATAGACCAGTCTTCAACCGCCCAGCGGTGGGCTAAAGCATGGGCATGTAGCACGTCATCCGGGGTGACTGCTACCGGCACATCAGCCCACTCTAATAAGGGCAGATCATTTTTTGAATCAGAGTAGCCATAGGTTTTGCTATAAGTGACGCCCTGCTCTTTTTTGGCTTCTAGCCATTTATTCAAGTGGTATATTTTACCTTCTTTAAAGTTGGGTTTGTCGGTTAATTTTCCAGTATAGCGCTCATCTTTTACTTCAAGCGGGGTGGCTAATACGTTTGCCGCATCGATACCAAAGCGCTGGGCAATGGCTGACACCACAAAGTCATTGGTGGCTGAGATAATAACCACATCATGGCCCGCTTCAATGTGATGCTGAATGGCGCTGATGGCTTTGGGGCGAATGTGTGGCTCAATTTCAGTCTTAATGTAGTCTTCACGAATCTCAAACAGTCGCGGTAAAGGCAAAGTGGTCAAGAAGTCTGCCACAAACTCATTATACTCCGTAGCATCTAAAGTACCGGCTATGTACTCTTCATAAAACCTTTGATTGGCCGTTCTATATTGCGCCTCATCTACCAAGCCGTTTTTGACGATATACTCACCCCATAGGTAATCGCTGTCGACATCCAGCAAGGTGTGATCTAAGTCAAATAAAGCCAATTCTTTACTGTTGTTTTCCGACTTTGCCAGATTATCTAGCGAACTGTTCGCTGCCTGATTTTGCATTTAGCCCCTCACCCTTTTTATTCAAATCTTTGATAGAAATATGTTAATCCAAACTTGCTCTGTAAAAGCTTTTTAAAATATTACTCAGGCGCCTCAATCTGTTCCAGGCCGGTCTTAAACTGCTCAGCCTTCTGAGTATAATGCAGTGCTGACATTTTCAGCATAGCCACTTGCTGATCAGTTAAAGTTTTAACCACTTTAGCTGGCGCGCCCATTACCAGTGAGTTATCTGGAATTTCTTTGCCTTCAGTGACCAAGGCTTTGGCACCAATAATACAGTTTTTGCCAATCTTAGCGTTGTTTAATACCACAGCACCAATACCAATTAGACTGTTTTCACCAATAGTACAGCCATGTAACATCGCTAAGTGGCCGATGGTAACATAATCGCCAATATTAACTTCAATCCCTGCATCAGTATGGATAACCGCATTTTCTTGAACATTGGTATAGTTACCGATATTAATGCGTTCGTTATCACCGCGAATGACAGCACCAAACCATACGTTGGCCTGATGACCTAAATAAACATCACCGATAACACGAGCGCTGTCTGCAATCCAACCTTGAAACGGAGTGGCAAATTGTGGGGTTTTTTCTAAGTATTTAAAAATCATGGGGAACATCCTTTTATAAAGTAACTGATATAAAGTAAATGGTATAAAGTAGCTGTCTTATTAATTGGCTTATAAAGTTATTAGCCTTAACAATTCAAAGATTATTAGCGTTAAAAGTCATTAGGTTAGCATTAATTTACCGAAAATTTAACAAAATGACTGTATCCTAAGCTATTGGCTGTTTTTGTTCTAACTAATAGCCATTATCTAAGCATTTATGTGTAAGTCAATTTATTGTATTTTTCTACCGTGCTATTATCACACCTTAAAATTGTATTTATCTATTACTAGTTGATTAGTCGGTAGCCTGCTAATTAGCCAAACCACTAATAGAACACTATCAATCTCAACAAATAGCCCTTTTACTGGATAGTCTATGCGTCACTTTTTATTCGATTTTATATTTACCATTGCCTGTTTGGTCGTCGCTGCTTGGTGGGGTTACTCCCACGGGGGTGTCGGTGGGTTAATGACCGCCCTTGCGGTTACCGCCATCTTAGCCATCATGGAAATCTCTTTATCTTTTGATAATGCGGTGGTTAACGCCTCTATCCTTAAAGGCTGGAATGACTTTTGGAAAAAAATATTCTTAACTGTGGGTATTCTTGTCGCTGTGTTTGGTATGCGCTTGGTATTCCCAATCGTCATCGTCGCAGTCACAGCCAAGTTAGGCTTTATGGAAGTCATTCAATTGGCCATTAACGAGCCGGCTCAATATGCTGCCCATTTAAATGCTCACCATGCTGAAATCTCAGCTTTTGGCGGTATGTTCTTATTGTTAGTGTTCCTAACCTTTATCTTTGGGGATAAAGAGGTGCACTGGTTTGATTGGTTTGAGCGCAAGCTAACCCGCTTTAGTAAAGTTGATGCCATGAGTACTTTTGTGGCCATAGTGGTACTTATGGTTTCATTAAGCTGGGTAGACGAAGCCAAAGAACCTGCCATCTTAATCGCAGGTATTTGGGGTATCTTGATCTACCTTGGGGTCAACGTACTATCTAGCCTACTTGAAGGCGGCACGGACTCTGATGAAGATGAAGTCATTACCGATGCAAAAGGCAATGTCATTACCAATACTGCCGGTGTGTCTTCTACTATTTTAAAAGGGGGTATTGCCGGATTTATCTATCTTGAAGTGTTAGATGCCTCATTTAGTTTTGATGGTGTTATCGGTGCTTTTGCCATTACCAACGACGTGATTATTATCATGTTAGGTCTGGCCATCGGTGCTATGTTCGTGCGTTCAATGACTATTTACTTAGTGGACAAAGGCACTTTAAGTGAGTTTGTATACTTAGAACACGGCGCACACTATGCTATCGGTGCACTGGCAATTATTATGCTGTTGTCAATGAAGTTCCATGTACCTGAACTGGTTACCGGTCTAATTGGTGTGGCCTTTATTGGATTGTCTTTATACAACTCTATTCAATATAAAAAGCGCATGGAAAAGACGCAGTAGTCAAGACGCAACAACTTATACTCGACAACTGAGACTCAACTTAGCCCCCCATTAGGACGCTGATAGATGCTAAATAAGCACAAATCTCTTACTGCTGCTTTATTGTTATCTGGCTCGGCATTGGCTGTTACTCCAGCTTATGCCAAATCAGATATTGAAACAGCAGGCGATATTATTGCAGTAACCATCCCTGCCATTGCCTATGGCTCCACTTACTATATGGATGATCCTGAAGGACGTCAGCAATTTTATAAGTCGTTTTCTACCAATGCGATAGCCACCTATGGCTTAAAAAAAGCGATTGATAAAGATCGTCCTGATCACAGTGATGATGACTCTTTTCCTTCAGGACATACCTCAATTGCCTTTCAAGGGGCCAGCTTTATCCATAAGCGTTATGGCTTAGAGTACAGTATCCCTGCTTATGTCGGTGCGACATTTGTCGGCTATAGCCGTATAGAGGCGGACAAGCATCACACCTCTGATGTCTTAGCAGGGGCTGCACTTGGGGTAGCCAGTAGTATGTTTTTAACCAAGAGCTATCACAATGATGAGCTTGTTATTAGTGCTAATTTAGCTCCTGAATCTTATCAAGTGGCACTGCATTATCAGTTTTAGAGTTTAAGTTTTATTTTTACGGATTATTTCTAGTATTTCCTAGCCATTTAGGCAAGGGTTTTGTATAATACGCAAAATCTGTACCTAAGCGAGTAGACATGACCCAGTTAGCAACACTCACTAAAGACCTTTACCTTAGTGATATTGTTGTTTTCTGTTATTGTCGTACTCGCTTTTTTGTGGCTAAAATTTGATAAAAAATCACTTTTTATAGTTCTCAATCGGTCGCAACTTTAACCAATGTCAGGTCATGATAAACACGAATTTAAAGGGTAGGAATATGGGTATACACCAAGACACAACACAAAATAGCTTAAATGAAGTCGAGGCTATCTTAGCTTTAGCAGATGGCAGCATCTTCCGTGGCATCTCTATAGGTGCAGCAGGCAGTCGCGTCGGTGAGGTGGTGTTTAATACTTCAATGACAGGATATCAAGAAATCCTAACTGACCCCAGTTACACCAAACAGATCGTTACTCTAACCTACCCTCATATTGGTAATACTGGCACCAATACTGAAGATGGCGAGTCTGGCGATATTAATCGCAAGCATCAGGTTTGGGCGGAAGGCCTAATCATCCGTGATATTACTATGACCACCTCAAACTTCCGTAGCTCTGAAAGCTTAGTAGATTACCTAAAGCGTCATGAGACTGTGGCTATTGCTGAGGTTGACACTCGCAAACTAACCCGCATTCTTCGTGAAAAAGGGTCACAAAACGGCTGTATCTTCACCGCTTCAAATGGTGAAACCATTACCGATGCTGACATTGAGCAAGCCATTAAACTGGCTAATGAATTCTCTGGCCTTGAAGGTTTAGACCTAGCCAAAGAATCCTCAAGCCAAGACGGCTTTGTGTGGACTGAAGGGACTTGGGAGCTTGCAGACCGCGGCGTACACGGTGTTACTGAAAGTGAAACCGGTGGCTATTTCAAAAAGCTAGGTGAGCATATCGAACATAAATTCGATGTGGTGGCTTATGACTTTGGCGCAAAAACCAACATCTTACGTATGCTTGTAGATAGAGGCTGTAAAGTGACTGTGGTTCCTGCCCAAACTCCGGTAGCTGATGTTCTAGCCATGAATCCAGACGGTATCTTCTTATCAAATGGCCCTGGTGATCCTGCAGCTTGTGACTACGCGATCGAAAACGTTCGTCATATCATTGAAGAAACCGATATTCCAACTTTCGGTATCTGCTTAGGCCACCAAATCATTGGCCTAGCCAGCGGTGCTAAAACTATGAAAATGAAAACTGGCCATCATGGTGCCAACCATCCTGTGCAAGACTTAGAAACCAAAGTGGTTATGATTACCAGTCAAAACCATGGCTTCGCTTTAGACGAAGACAGCTTGCCTGCGCATATTAAATCGACGCACCGCTCTTTATTCGATGGCACCAACCAAGGTATTGAGCTAACCAATAAGCCAGTATTTAGCTTCCAAGGACACCCAGAAGCCAGCCCAGGTCCTAACGAATCATCGTCTTTATTTGATAAATTTGCGACGATGATGGAACAAAACAAACAAGCTTAAACCGCCGTTTTAATCGGATTGCTAAAGAACTTACGCAGAACTAATTATATAAAAGAGAGACTTATGCCAAAACGTACCGATATCAAAAGCATTCTAATCATTGGCGCAGGCCCAATCGTCATTGGCCAGGCTTGTGAGTTTGATTACTCTGGCGCTCAAGCATGTAAAGCTCTTCGTGAAGAGGGCTATCGAGTTATCCTAGTTAACTCAAACCCAGCGACCATCATGACTGACCCAGTTATGGCGGATGCTACCTACATCGAGCCAATCACCTGGCAAACTGTTGAACGTATCATCGATAAAGAGCGCCCAGATGCTATCCTACCTACCATGGGTGGTCAGACGGCGCTTAACTGTGCACTAGATTTAGACAAGCACGGTGTACTAACGAAGTACAATGTTGAGCTAATTGGTGCCACCAAAGACGCTATCGAGATGGCCGAAGACCGTGACTTATTTGACCAAGCAATGAAGCGTATTGGTCTAGAATGTCCTCGCGCTGAAATTGCAGAGACCATGGAACAAGCCTTTGAAATTCAAGCCAAGCTTGGTTTCCCTTGTATTATCCGTCCTTCTTTCACCATGGGTGGTTCAGGCGGTGGTATCGCTTACAACCGTGATGAATTTATCGAAATCTGTGAGCGCGGCTTTGACCTATCCCCTACTCACCAGCTATTAATTGACGAATCGTTGATCGGCTGGAAAGAGTATGAGATGGAAGTGGTACGTGACAAAAACGACAACTGTATCATCATCTGCTCTATTGAAAACTTTGACCCTATGGGCGTGCACACGGGCGACTCAATCACAGTAGCACCAGCACAGACGCTTACTGATAAAGAATACCAAATCATGCGTAACGCTTCATTGGCAGTACTACGCGAGATTGGTGTTGAAACTGGTGGGTCAAACGTACAGTTTGGTGTTAACCCAAAAACAGGTCGCATGGTTGTCATCGAGATGAACCCTCGCGTATCTCGCTCTTCTGCACTGGCCTCTAAAGCAACCGGTTTCCCTATTGCCAAAATCGCTGCTAAATTAGCGGTAGGTTACACCTTAGATGAGCTTCAAAACGACATCACTGGCGGTCAAACACCAGCCAGCTTCGAACCTTCAATCGACTATGTTGTGACCAAGATTCCTCGCTTTAACTTTGAAAAATTCCCACAAGCAGACAACATCCTATCTACCCAGATGAAATCTGTGGGTGAAGTCATGGCCATTGGTCGTAACTTCCAAGAGTCTATGCACAAAGCCCTACGTGGCTTAGAAACCGGTGCTGACGGCTTTGACGAGCAGATCGACTTTGCTGCTCTAAAAGCAGGAAAAATCAGCGAAGATAAAGTTAAATCTGAAATCAAACAACGTCTAACCGTTCCTACTCCTGAGCGTATTTTCTATATCGCAGACGCTTTCCGCCTAGGCTTTAGCGTAGAAGATGTATTTGGCTTTACCAACATTGATCCTTGGTTCTTGGTTCAAATTGAAGATATCGTTAAAACTGAAGCACAAGTTAAGCAGCTAGGATTTGGCGGCTTAACAGCCAAAAACTTACGCAAACTTAAGCGTAAAGGTCTATCTGACTTACGTTTGGCCAAACTTCTTGGGGTATCACAAAAGCAGCTTCGTAAAAAGCGTTGGGACTTAGAAGTATTCCCAGTTTATAAGCGTGTAGATACTTGTGCCGCTGAATTTGCTACCTCAACCGCTTACATGTACTCAACTTACGATGAAGAGTGTGAAGCGAACCCAACCGATAACAAAAAAATCATGGTTATCGGTGGCGGTCCAAACCGTATTGGTCAAGGTATCGAGTTTGATTACTGCTGTGTACACGCAGCATTGGCCATGCGTGAAGACGGTTACGAGACCATCATGGTTAACTGTAACCCTGAAACTGTATCAACCGACTATGATACCTCTGACCGCTTATACTTCGAATCTATCACCCTAGAAGACGTGTTAGAAATCGTACGTATCGAGAAGCCAGAAGGCGTTATCGTTCAATTCGGTGGTCAGACGCCGCTAAAACTTGCTCGTGCTCTAGAAGCAGCTGGCGTTAACATCATTGGTACTTCACCTGACGCTATCGACCGCGCAGAAGACCGTGAGCGTTTCCAGCACATGATTCATCAATTAAACCTAATTCAGCCCCCTAACGCTTTAGCTACTAGCCTAGAAGACGGTCTGGTTAAAGCCAAAGATGTGGGCTACCCACTGGTTGTCCGTCCTTCTTATGTACTGGGCGGCCGTGCTATGGAAATTGTCTACAACGAAGAAGAGTTAAAGCACTATCTTCGCACTGCCGTACAAGCCTCAAACGAAGCGCCTGTATTACTTGACCGCTTCTTAGATGACGCTGTTGAAGTAGACGTGGACTGTGTGAGCGACGGCAATGAAGTGGTTATCGGCGGTATTATGCAGCACATCGAACAAGCCGGTGTTCACTCAGGTGACTCAGCGTGTTCACTACCTCCTTATTCACTGTCTGATGAGATCTGTGATGAGATGCGTGCTCAAACTATCGCTATGGCCAAAGAGCTTGGCGTAGTGGGCTTGATGAACGTTCAGTTTGCAGTAAAAGATGGCACGGTATATATCTTGGAAGTGAACCCACGTGCAGCGCGTACTGTACCATTCGTCTCTAAGTGCATCGGTACCTCGCTAGCACAGGTTGCTGCCCGTTGTATGGCGGGTCAATCTTTAGAGAGCCAACAGTTCACTAAAGAAATCAAGCCAGCATTCTATGCGGTGAAAGAGTCAGTATTCCCATTTGCTAAATTCCCAGGGGTTGACCCAATTCTAAGCCCAGAGATGAAGTCTACTGGTGAAGTTATGGGTGTCGGTAAGACCTTTGGCGAAGCTTTCTACAAGAGCATCATCGGTACTAACGAGCGCCTACCTGGTCTGCCAGAAGAAGGTGAAAACAAAACTGTATTCATCTCAGTACGTGACAGTGATAAGCCAGGCATCGCTGCCGTTGCTCAGCAGTTAATCGACTATGGCTTTAACCTTGTCGCTACCGCGGGTACAGAGCAGTATCTCACTGAGCAAGGTATTGCGTGTAAGCGTATCAATAAAGTTACTGAAGGCCGTCCTCATGTGGTAGATGCCTTGAAAAATGGCGAAATTGACCTTATTATCAATACCACAGAAGGTAAACAAGCACAGGAAGACTCTTTCTCAATCCGTCGTAATGCCTTACAAAGCAAGGTATTCTATGTCACTACTTTAGGGGCGGCAGAAGCGGTTTGTAAGTCTTACGCTATTAAACTACCTTTTGAAGTTTATAAGTTACAAACCTTACATGAGCAGGCTCAAGTAGCTGCGAATAAAGGCTAATAGAAAGCTAAGTAACAAAAATTAGCGATACAGTCTTAACGAAACGCTTATAATGGTCTAATATTTTAAGTAAGTTCAGCTTGTACTCGTTAATTTATATCCCCTTATTTCTTTATCAATTGCTAATCGAAGGCTTCGGTTAGCAATTTTTGTTATAAGCCATTGGCTTTTTTGAGCCAGTAATGAAAAAACTTTGTAGCAAGGTTTTGCCTTCTACAAAATAAAACGTATCCAAAATTATGCACTTACAGCACCCTTGATCGAGGGTGTTGAGGTGTTTTTTTATTTATTTGTTCATCTATTTATGTATATGAGGAAGATGATATGCAACGTTACCCTATGACTCCGCAAGGACATGCTGCGTTAGAGGCAGAACTTAAGCAACTTAAGACTGTAGATCGTCCCCGTATTACTGCGGCAATTGCTGAAGCTCGTGAACATGGCGACCTAAAAGAAAATGCTGAGTATCACGCAGCTCGCGAACAGCAAGGCTTTTGTGAAGCTCGCATCCGTGATATCGAAGCCAAGCTATCAGGCGCTCAAGTAATTGACCCTGCGACATTACCTCGTGAAGGCCGTGTGGTTTTCGGAGTTACTGTGGTAATTGAAAACTTAGATACGGAAGAAGAAAAACGCTATCAAATCGTTGGTGATGATGAAGCGGATTTCAAAAACAACAAAATCTCTGTTAACTCTCCTATTGCCCGTGGTTTAATTGGCAAATCAGAAGGCGATGAAGCACGCATCGAAACCCCAAGTGGTTTGGTTGAGTTTGAAATTATCGAAGTAATTTATGAATAATCACTAAAACTTAACAATTATTTATAGCCCTCGTCTAATCCGCTAGAGTTCAATGTTTACGCCCTTTGTAAGCCGTTATTAACAAATAATCGCCCAAAATTGAACTCTAGCGTCACTTGCATAATCGCATTGCTTAATGTTAATTTACAAAACGACTACATTGGCAAATCAAATTGTGACACTTCATGTGTATCTTTAGCACTTACGGTTTTACAGCCCGTGTTAATAATTTATACAGATATTTATTACTTCCATTACTTTGTTAATTAAGTTTTTAATTACGTATTATTTAAATAGTAAATGCATAATCTTTTGAATCCTGTTAAATTATACCCATTAGATTTATGCTTACGAGGCAATTATGAAGAAATTCTCATCAGCTTTATGTGCATTAGCTTGCATGGTAGGAGCTAGTAACTTAGCTCAAGCTACTGAATCAAAGCAAACTATTAGCGTCAAAAGCCCAAGCGATATCGACAGCGTCCTCAACGAGTTAGCACGTAAACAAAATCAACCCACCTCGTTACTTCAAACTTCTTTTGAGCCATCAACACTTTCTACAAACAGCTCATTGATTAGTAACAGAGGATCTAGCAAAGCCAATCAAGGTGATGAGGATGTTCTATCTCATTTAACTTTAGTGGCCTCAAATGCAGTAAATAAATTCAAACAAAGTGGTCGTGCCTCTTGGTACGGTGGTAAGTTCCATGGCAGAAAAACTGCCAGCGGTGAACGCTTTGATATGAACTCTTTAACCGCAGCTCACCCTTCTCTTCCTTTTAACACCTACCTCAAAGTAACCAACAAAGGTAATGGTAAAAGCGTTGTAGTAAAAGTGAATGACCGTGGTCCTTTCCATGGTAACCGCGTATTAGACTTATCTTACGCCGCTGCCAAACAAATCGGTTTAGTTAGCCGTGGTATTGCTAACGTAACTATTGAAAGAGTGGGTTCGCCTTAATTGCCCCTACCCTCTAAATATCCTGCCTACTCATTTAATTGATCCCAATTAAGTGAGTACGGAATAAGAAAGATCTGCCTTGCAGGTCTTTTTTTGGTTTTATGCCTTCAACTTGTGATTATCCAGCAAGTTAGTTATGATGTTTTATCAAATATAATTAACGTTATTCACAGGGGCGCCTTATGGCTGAGATGCACCCTTTGAACCTGATCCAGATCATACTGGCGTAGGGAGTGTATAGCAGTTGCAGTAGCCAAGCCCTTTTTTCAAACCTCTACTGTTTTGCTGTGTGTTTCTAACGCCCTCTTTATCCATATGGAGGGAATATGCAACCCAAAATTATTCATCACTGTTTTACTACCTTCAAAGACACCTCTCCTTTGGTACATAACATTACCAATGATGTGGCCAATAACACGGTAGCCAACGTCCTACTTGCTGCAGGTGCTTCTCCTGCCATGGTTCATGATATTAAAGAAGCACCCGAGTTTGTTACTCTAGCCCAAGCCCTATCTATAAATATTGGCACATTAACCCAAACTACCTTACAAAGCATGCTGGCCACAGCTGAAGTGGCTCATAGTCAAAATATCCCGTGGATACTTGACCCTGTTGCTGTGGGCGCAACTTCCTTTCGGCAGCAAGCTTGTACTGAGCTTTTAAAGTTTAAACCGGATGTTATTCGTGGCAATGCTTCTGAAATCTTGGCATTGGCGGGAATGAGTAGCCGCACCAAAGGCACAGACAGTGGCGATAGCGTAGAGGGAGCCAAAGAAGCTGCCCAACAACTGACTCAATATGCAAAAGTGGTGGTAGTGACTGGCGCTATAGACTGGGTCACTGATGGCACTCAAGGCTATGCCGTTGACCATGGTCACCCGATGATGACTCAAGTGACCGCCATAGGGTGTGCATTGACAGCGTTAATAGGTGGCTTTATCGGTGCTAATACATCAAAGACAGAAGAGGCTAACAGTGACTCACTTCTAAACGCAGCGACTACGGCCCTAGCCTACTATGCCCAAGCTGGCGAAATAGCCGCACAACAAGCCAAGGGGCCAGGTAACTTTTATGTTCATTTTTTAGATGCTTTATATAACCTAGAAGCCCAAACCCTAATCGATAATTTAAGAGTAACCTCATCATGACCAGCCAATCAGATGTTTCCTTAACTAATTCAAGTAATTTGAGTGTGAAAAATGGCTCAGCCCTAAAGCTATATTTGGTGACAGATAGCCTAATGTGTCAAAAGCTAGGCCTAGTACAAACCGTGTGTGAGGCAATTGAAGGTGGCGTAAGTTTTGTGCAACTGCGGGACAAAAAAGCAGACGATGATGAGCTTTATCAA
Source organism: Psychrobacter pasteurii (assembly GCF_900162815.1). Lineage (GTDB taxonomy): Bacteria > Pseudomonadota > Gammaproteobacteria > Pseudomonadales > Moraxellaceae > Psychrobacter > Psychrobacter pasteurii. The sequence continues at coordinate 45,753 of NZ_FUGD01000087.1, forward strand.
ATTGCCTGTGAGCTAAAAGAAGCCATCGCGGGCCGTGTTCCCTTAGTTATCAACGATAAGGTGCATATTGCCAAAAAAGCCAAACTTGATGGCGCTCATATTGGTCAAGGTGACCTTAGTGTTACTGAGGCTAGACACATACTGGGTCCTGACGCTTGGCTAGGTTTATCTATCAATACCTTATCCCAGTTGCAGCATGCCCATAACAACCACCTAGATCAGCTGAACTACTTTGGTTTAGGGCCAGTATTTGCCACTCATACTAAGCCCGATCATGCCAGCCCTCTGGGTTTATCGGGACTAGATGATTTAGCAAAAGCAAGTCTATTGCCTACGGTTGCCATCGGTGGCATTCAGTTAGACAATGCCCGTCAAGTTTATCAAACTCACTGTGATGGCATCGCGGTAGTATCCGCTATTTGTGCTGCCGACGACCCTAAAATTGCAGCACAAGACCTATTACAACAACACGTTTTGGCTCAATAGCCTATAAAAACTATTCACTCGTTTAGAAAAACAATCTAGCCTATAAAATAATAAGGACGGAGAGTAAAGATGATTACCAATACACTGACAATCGCGGGTACAGACTGCACCGGTGGCGCTGGGATTCAGGCGGATATCAAAGCCATTAGCGCCAATGGCAGCTACGCCATGAGTATTATTACCGCTGTTGTGGCTCAAAATACCCAAGGTGTACAAAAGATACAAATGATGCCGCTTGAGATGATCCGATCCCAAATTGATTCAGTCTTCTCAGACGTACAGGTAGACGCTGTCAAAATAGGCATGCTGGGTAACGCAGAGGTCATTGAGTGCGTGGCTGAGGCTTTAGCTAAGTACAAGCCTAGCAAGGTCGTATTAGACCCGGTTATGGTGGCTAAAAGTGGCGATAGATTACTAGATGGTGATTCAGTGGCCGCTTTAAGAGATGTCTTACTGCCGCAAGTGGGCCTTATCACCCCCAACCTTCCTGAAGCCGCTGACTTATTAGGTGTTGCTGAAGCCACCAATCGGGAACAGATGATTGAACAGGCTCAGCGCCTACAAGTGCCTACCTTCTTAAAAGGAGGCCATCTATCTGGTAGTGAACAGTCTCCTGACTTGCTATCTGCTGAAGGTGAGCTGCACTGGTTTGAAGGAGAGCGCATCGCCACTAAGAATAGCCATGGTACAGGCTGTACCTTATCTGCTGCGATTGCTACTTTTTGGGGTCAAGGTGACAGCTTACAAACCGCTTGTGACAAAGCCAAGCAGTATCTGACGGGTGCTTTAAGTAAAGCCGACACCTTAAATGTGGGCCAAGGCCATGGCCCAGTGCATCACTTTTATAAACACTATTAATATAAACCCATTAAATTTCAAATGCCCTATCGATGGCATCGTCCAAACGATCGGCAGTGATGACATTGATTCCTTTAAACTGCCCCATTAAGTTTTTTGGGGCATTGGCTTTAGGCACGATAGCGTGCGTAAAGCCATGTTTCATGGCCTCTTTTAGACGTTCTTGTCCGTTAGGTACAGGACGGATTTCACCTGATAGCCCTACTTCACCAAATACCGCTAAAGAGGAAGGCAGAGGCTTTTCCTTAATACTAGAAGCACAAGCTAGTAGCACCGCTAAATCTGAGCCGGTCTCCATAACTTTAACCCCACCCACCACGTTGACGTAAACATCTTGGCCACTGGTGTGAATCCCCCCATGTCGATGCATAACGGCTAACAACATGGCCAAACGCTGTGGGTCTAGACCTAATGCCATACGCCTTGGCTGACCTGCTGAATCATCTACGAGTGCCTGAACTTCCACCAATAAGGGTCTTGTACCCTCACGGCTAACCATAACTACTGAACCTGAAATTGGCTTATCGTAGCGACTTAAGAAAATAGCTGAAGGGTTTGCCACTTCTTTTAATCCGGTATCGGTCATACCAAAAATACCCAGCTCGTTCACTGCACCAAAACGGTTTTTCACCGCTCGAATCATGCGAAAACGCGAGTCCGACTGCCCCTCAAAGTACAGCACAGTATCCACCATATGCTCTAAGACTCTTGGCCCTGCCAGCGTTCCTTCTTTGGTCACATGACCCACCAAAAATAACGCCGTTCCTGTTTGTTTGGCATACCGGGTTAACATGGCCGCAGATTCTCGTATCTGGCTTACCCCACCTGGCGCCGAATTAATGGCATCGGTATAAATGGTTTGAATAGAGTCAATGATGGCCACAGCAGGCTGCTCTTGAGTCAATGCAGCACAGATGGTCTCAACATTGGTCTCAGTCATCACTTTTAAATGATCACTTGAGAGCCCTAAACGCTGAGCACGCATCGCTACTTGCGACAAAGACTCCTCACCCGTTACATACAAGGCACTACCCGCTAAAGATTCAGGGTTTGCCATATTGGCCGCAGTTTGCAGTAAGATAGTCGATTTACCGATACCTGGGTCACCCCCGATCAGCACGACTGACCCAGCAACCAATCCGCCACCCAATACACGGTCAAATTCACTAATACCTGTAGGTAGGCGGGTATCAAAAGTGACATTAACAGAGCCGAGTGTGACCACCCCACTTTGTGAGCCTGAGTAATTCATTCTGTCATTTTTTGCGATACCACCTAAGCTTGGACCCGCTGAAGCCACTGGCTTACTAGACTTTTTATGATGAGGCATAGACACATTGGGTGCTTCCACCAAAGTATTCCACTCACCACAGTCAGAGCACTGTCCAGACCACTTGCCAAAGTGTGCCCCACAGTTTTGACAGACAAAGCTGGTTTTAGATTTGGACATAATAGCGATACCTTATAAATGACAAGATAAAAATGGCCAGCCTATTTCAGCCAGCCATTTTTTATAATTGGAAAAACAAGAGATACTATCTTTTATATGACCTTTTACACGACCTTTTACATAATCGTTTACACAGCTAAGCCGTGACGGTTTGCTAGCCTAAACTTGGAAGTCTTTACCCAGATAAACCTCTTTTACTAAGGTGTTATTTAACACTTCATCTGAGCTACCGTGAGCGATAATAGCACCTTCACTGACGATATAAGCATGCTCACAAATGGCCAAAGTCTCACGCACGTTATGGTCTGTGATCAAAACACCGATACCTCGATGTTTTAAAGCAATAATAACTTCTTTAATATCACTCACAGATATCGGGTCTACCCCAGCAAATGGCTCATCTAATAAAATAAACTTGGGGTTGGCTGCCAAGGCACGCGCAATCTCACAGCGGCGGCGCTCACCCCCAGAGACACTCATTCCTAATGAATGGCGCACATGACCTAGGCTAAAGTCAGAAATCAGCTTTTCCAATTCTTGCTTTTGCGCGGCTTTATCCAGATCTTTTCTGGTTTCTAAAATGGCTAAAATATTGTCTTCGACGGTTAGCTTACGAAAGATAGATGCCTCTTGAGGTAAGTAACCAATCCCAGCTCTAGCACGCTCGTGCATGGCATACTTAGACAAATCCTGATTGCCAAGCTTTACCACACCTTTATCCATGTTTACCAAGCCAACCACCATATAAAAACTGGTGGTTTTTCCCGCGCCGTTAGGTCCAAGCAAACCCACTACTTGTCCAGGCTCAACACTAAAAGAGACGTCTTTAACGACCCAGCGTTTGCCATAGCGCTTGGCTAGATTACGCATGGTCAAAGCCGTATTCGAGGCTTCAGGGATTAAGCTTTGGGTAGTGGCCGACTCAGGCATGACTTCTGCAGCAGTGGGCTGTACAGTCTGCTCTGATTCAGCAGGATTTGGCTGTGAGTTACTCATGGTCTATCTAATTCCTGTACGACTGTTTGACTGACTCGGTGGGAAGATCAACTCAACACGCTGACTGCCCCCTGCCGTCGCTTCCACATCACCCACTTTTAGGCTATAGCGAATCACGTTACCCGCAAAGCTAGCCCCATTTTGGGTTAATTTAGCATTGCCTGTTAAAGTCACAATACCGTTTTGTGCATTGTAATCAATCTTATTGGCTTGACCTTTGGCCAGTCCTTTTTCTTTAGTGACCACTTGCTGCATGGTAGCGGGACGACCGGTAGCGATAGCAGACTGGATACTACGACCATCTGATAAGTTCACGGTAATATTATCTGCAGCCAACTTTAAGGTACCTTGAGTGATGGTGACATTCCCTGAATAGGAAGTCACACCTGTCCGCTCACTATAGGTGGCTTTATCCGCCAATAAGCGTATAGGCTGCTGGGCGTCTGAAGGCAATGCATTGGCCTGAAAAGAGGCTGTTGAGGCTATTACTGCAGTAGCACATAAGGCAACTCTAGGTAAATTTAACATATATGAGCCCATTACTTTGAGGGTATTTGAATATTGGTTTGAGTTGATTAGCGCTTTGATATTAGAGCGTTTATTCACAGTTTAGTTCCTAGACGTTTGGTTTTATAAATTACCAATTTGTTAATTAACCGATGGTTCTATAGATCTGAACAGATCTTATTTAATAAATGTTTAAATGTTTTTTTAGAATAAAGGAGTATCTCTACGGGCCGGCGGCATAAAAGTCACGGCAACATTGGAGAATTCATAATCGCCGCTATTCACATCCGCCACAAAGCTTGAAGACTCAAAGCTGTTGTTTGCTTGGGTCACTTTAATAGGCTTTTCACTAAAGACTTTCTTTTGCTCCAAGTCTCCAATTAATTCCGAAGCAACCAACTTCATAGGCGGTTTAGCCGCCTGTGTATTGGCATCTGACTGACTAGAAAAAAGCACGTTATTTGTCATCACAACTTTTGATTGCTCGTGATACATAACTGCCTCATCAGCATTAATCATCACGTTTTGACTGCTACTGGGGCGCCAGTTGAGCTTCATGGCCACTAATTTATCAAAGTTCTGGTCTGAATAATGGGTTAAGTTGTCGGCAGTCAGTGAGTATTCCGCCACCCCTTCCTCATTAGTTTGGACCGCTAAGATTTCAGTAGCTTCATATTCAATATTGGTGGTAGACATATTTAAAATAGTGTCTAGATCGCCTTGGTTTCTATAAAACCAAACCGCAAACATGGCTATCAATAGTGAAATTACGAACAGAAACCGGGTATTCATTACACCTCTTTATTCTCACCAATTATGGCCAATTAACCTAATACCTTATTAGATGGAGATTATTAAAACACTAATCAAGGACGTATTGGCTGATATAGTCTTGATACTTACCATGACCCTTTAGAATTAAGTCGCACACTTCTCGTACTGCGCCCTCTCCACCAATATGTGTAGTCACCATCATAACGCGGCTTAATACTTCTGGATGAGCGTTAGGCACAGTGGCCGAAAAACCCACTGACTGCAAAGCTTTGATATCAGGTAAATCATCGCCCATGTAAGCACATTCTTCAAGCTCAACTGGTAAATCAAGAAGCAACTGCTTTAAAGCTTCAAGCTTATCATCACGACCTTGAATGACGTAATCAATGCCCATTTCTTTCGCACGCTGATTGACCATGGCACTACTTCTGCCTGTAATAATGGCCGTTTTTACCCCTGCTAACTTAACGGACTTAACTCCCATGCCATCTTTTACGTTAAAGCATTTTGTTTCTATACCATTAGCATCATAGATAATATAGCCATTGGATAAAATACCATCCACGTCTAATACCAGTAATTTAACTTTCGATGCCGCTTGAATTAAGTCTTGCATAATTGCCTTCTATTTATTTTAAATAATGCTAACTATTTTAAAAGTACCAACCAGGTTAAAACCTGAAAAATCAGTGAGTTAACTTATCAGCTCACACCAGCTTGTAGTAAGTCATGGATACTAATCACGCCTTCTAACTGCTGCTCATCATCAACAATTAATAACTGACTAATGGCTTTTTCATTCATTAAACTAAGGGCATCAGAGGCTCTCATAGTCTTTGAAACCTGTTTTGGATTTGGCGTCATAATCTCAGACATGGACGTTTCTAAATCAATTTTTTTCTCTAAGCATCTTCGTAAGTCGCCATCGGTAAAGATACCCACCACTTTATTATTATCATCCACAATTACTGCCATACCCAAACGACCACTGGTCATGACAAACAGTGCATTGTACAAAGTGGTGTCTGTAGTCACTAGCGGTAACTGTAAATCCTTTTCAGCTTGATGCATTAAATCACTTACCCGCATTAATAACTTGCGACCTAAAGCCCCTGCCGGATGCGATAACGCAAAGTCTTCTGAGGTGAATTGACGCGCATGAACCAAAGCAACCGCAATAGCATCACCAAGGGCTAACGTTGCTGTGGTACTAGAGGTGGGAGCTAAACCTAAAGGACAAGCTTCTTCAGAGGCACCTAAAGTTAAGGCCACATCTGCCGACTTTGGCAACATGCCTCGTTTGTCCCGACTGATACTAATCAGAGGGATGGATAACTGTTTAACCACAGGCAATAAAGTCTTAATCTCATCAGACTCCCCTGAGTTAGAGATGGCCAGCAGCACATCTCCCGGCACAAGCATGCCCAAATCACCATGACCGGCTTCCCCAGGATGCATAAAAAAGGCAGGCGATCCGGTTGAAGCAAAAGTAGCCGCAATTTTACGACCAATATGCCCAGACTTACCCATACCAGTTACCACCACTCGCCCTTTACAATTGCGAATAAGCTCGCAGGCTTGAACAAATCTCTCATCTAACTGCTCTATTAACAGCTCAAGAGCGTTTTGTTCTGTGCGAATCGCATCGACGGCGTAAGTAATATACTGTTCAGCGGTAGGTGGCTCAATCTGTGTTTTCATAGTGTCTGAGTACTTTTCTTTATTTTTGTGAAAAATAGCAATAACGATTTTATTTATAGCCCTTTTATTTATAGAGCTTAGCAAAAACCATATTAGGGACTAAGTTTAGCATATTACCTGTGTTACAAGCAGTCTAGGATGTAAGTTCCGTGTATTAATATCTATAATTTAGTAATAAAAAAGCCTGCTAATTAGCAGGCTTTTATTTCTTTTCATCCAACACAAAGCTAGAAGAAAGTTTATGTTTTACTATAAGCCGATTACTCGTCATCACCAAAGTTTTTGGTTAAATCATCTTCATCTTGTTGTGATGGGCCAGCAAAGCCACGTTTCTCAAAGCCGCGCTCACCAAACCCGTGCTGTGGACGATTGGCACCAAAGGTTCTATCAGAATCAAAACCACGATCGCCTTCAAAGCCGCGCTCAACACCGAAGCCACGCTCTTGTACAAAGCCGCCTCTTTCTTGATTAAAACCACGGTCAGCAAAGCCACCACGATTAAAGCCGCTACTGCGCTTATTAGCAAAGCCACCAGGCTCAAAGCCAGGCGCACTACGATCAAAACCTGACGTGGCAGCAGGATTCGCCCCAAAGCCACCTTGATATCCAGCGGGCTGCTGAGCAATGCCACCGCTAGGCGTTGCGCCACTGCTGCGTGGGTTACGGGCAGGTACTACGGTTGAGATGGCATGCTTATATACCATCTGGCTGACTGTATTTTTTAATAAAACCACGTACTGATCAAATGACTCAATTTGTCCTTGGAGTTTTATGCCATTGACTAAGAAGATAGACACTGGGATGCGGTCTTTACGCAATGAATTTAAAAACGGGTCTTGTAACGTTTGTCCTTTTGACATCGGGTGTGTCTCCTAAATTTTTAATTTATTATATATGGATGACAGATTAGTTATTAGCTTAATACGGTCAATTTAAAATAGCCATTAAGTTTCGTTATAAATTAGCTCTACTCTCAAACAGAGAGTGTTTATATTTATACTGTCTTTACCATATCATTTTTTTGACTGTCCGTACTAGAAAATTAGTTCACAGTGAGTGTTATATGTGTAAGTAAGTTTTTTCTAATTATTAGCTTTAGAAATACTATAATCTAGCGTTTAGATAATCTTTTGCCTCGGTAATAGTTGCAAAAGCATGAACCACTTTGTTGCCACGGTCAAGTTGGGCAGACGTATTGAAGGTATCTGTCTGAGAGAACTGGCGCTGAGTGGTCAGGGAACTATTCTCTTGATCACCATTCGCTGGTTCAACATTTGAGGGATCAAAGCTGGCTACTAAGTTTCTAAGCCACGTGTACTGGCGTTTTGCAAGCTGTCTTGTGGCATATAATGCCTTATTTTTCATATCTTGACAAGCAGTTGCCTCGTCAAGGTTATTAACAGCTAAGCCTTTATCTTCAATAGTTTCGCTGTTATTTATTAGTCGCTTCGCCGCTGGATGATTTGTTAAAAGCAAATAATCTATCACTTGTCTGTACCCAACACAGCGCATCGAAGGCATATCGGCTGATAGCTCATATTGCTGTAATAGAGCAGTCACTTCCTCAAAGAACCCTTGCTGCCACATAATCTGTAAACGAAGCTCAATGCGTTCATGTAACCAAGCTCTATCTGGCATGACAGCCAATCCTAGCCAATACTGCTCTGGATTATTAGATAAAGCTTGTTTAGGCAATTTTTGCCATTCACTTAACGGTTTCCCCGTTTGTTTATATACTTCAATCGCTCGGGTAATCCTTTGAGTATCTCCTAGTGGCAAGCGCTCAGCAATAACCGGATCTACCTGTTGTAAATACTGGTGCAGCACTTCAATACCTTGCTGCTTTCGCCAGTGCTCCACCTGTTCACGGATTTGTGGGTCAGTATCTGGCACTGCCGATAGCCCATCAAACAGAGCCATATAGTACATCATGGTGCCACCCACAAGTAGTGGGATTTTATTGCGGCCATGAATCTCTTTGATTAGCCGCTCCACATCAGTGACAAAGTTAGCCACACTATAAGAGTCAGTCGGATCAATGATATCTACCAAATAGTGCGGATATTGCAACAACTCCTCTTCGGTAGGCTTAGCAGTACCGATATTCATATCTTTATAAATTAGAGCTGAATCTACAGAGATAATCTCAAACCTCCCTGTCTCATAAAGCTCATAAGCCAAAGAGGTTTTACCACTGGCTGTGGGGGCCATCAAACATACCACACTGTTTTTCGGCAAAGGGCTCTTATCTAATGATGATTTTGTCGAGTGGTTAACCATAATAACGGTCTCTTTGGATAATGTACGAATATATTGTTAGTGTTTTATATAGCTTTATAGTTTTTTTGTTTTAAAGTCTTTCAATCATCAGTTCAGCCAACTGTAAAAACGATAACTGAGTTATGGCCTGTGCGATAAGTGGCTTACGGTCTGCCTCCGACAACTCGCCTACTCTGCTGAGCACTGAATTTAGCTCAGGTAACGACTGCAAGCTCATTGACTCAAACCAAAAGCTGTCTAAATGAGCAGGTAAATCTGCTTTTATGTCCTGTAACCCTGACTTTAACCCCTGCTCTGTCATCAGATAAATACGTTGACCCTCTTGGATAAGCAGCAGTGAACGGATAGCGGAGGGTTCGACCTGATAGGTACTTTGTAGCTCATTTAATAGAGTTTGAGATAGAGAATTCTTGTCTAATACAGCCAAGCCCAACAATTGACTGGGCACTACTGCAGTAGCTTCATTTTTGTCTGCAGTGTTAGCAGCTGTGATATTAGTCGTCGTAGTCTGAACAAATAAACTCTGTGACGTATCATTAGAGGCTGCAGCAAAAACCGATTTATTATCTGCTGCATTGTCTAATGTACTACCTAAGAAGTTACGCCCCTCACCAAGCTGATAATCAGCTCTAGGCTGTTGAACTGTTTTAAAATTAGCAATCGTAGCAGAGTTGGCGGCAGCTGACTTTAGTTGAGAATTATATTCTAAGTTATCCTCTAAATTAGCCTCTAAGCTATCCTCTACATAGCCTGTAGCTTTCGAGCCAGAGAGTGTCCTGGCTTCAGGTGCTGCGGCCACTCTAGCCGGCTGACGGTTTTGCCACAACTGAAGTCCATCTCGAACCCCTACTTCAAGATATGCCATCACATTGGCTAGGTTTTGAATCTTGATACATTGCTTAGAAGGGTGAACATTTAAGTTCAACCAAGCCTTAGGCAGATTAAAAAACAACACATAGCCTAGACTATTAATGCCTGGTAAGTTGGCTGCAGTATCTCGAATACTCTGAGCGATGCGTCTATCTTTTACCAATCTGCCATTAATATAAATCAGTTTATAGGTCGCGCTCGATAATGTTCTTGGACTGGGGACCAAAAAGCCTGTAATGGCCAGCCGCTCTTCAGCACCTTGCTGCCAAGCACTTTGTGGTAGTAAGCCTTCTAAGTTAATATTAATTGGTTGCAAATTGCTGTCACTAAACAGTTCAGCTTGATCATGGCTGGTTGGTATTAAGGCCATTAATCTTGCCAGCACTGACTGCATGACTGTTGGCTTCATCGCCTCAGAGCCACTTACGCTATAAGCACTACTTTCATTAGCACTAGCAATAGATTCAAAGTTAAATCTGCGCTTGTCATTGTGCCATAGCGTAAAGCTGATATCACTGGCAACCAAAGCCAGCTGCTTCACCACCGTCTCAATATGAGCGTATTCAGTAGAAATGGACTTTAAATTGCCTCGCCGAGCAGGCACATTAAAATATAAATCCTTAACCGTTACCGTAGTTCCTTTAGAGCGTACCACAGGTAATAATTGCGGTATGTCTTCTAAAATGCCGGCCACATTCAATTCGCGTCCAATCCCACTGTCATCACTACAGCTGGTCAACGTCAACCTAGACACCGCAGCTGTCGCTGCCAGCGCCTCACCACGAAATCCTAAGGTCGCAATTCCCTGTAAGTGAGCCACATCAGCAATTTTACTTGTAGCGAATCGGGTCACCGCCATAATCATGTCATCAGGATGAATGCCGCAGCCATCATCAGACACCTCGATAATACCCATACCCCCTTGAGTAATTCGAATATCAATGTGCTTGGCACCAGAATCAATGGCATTTTCAATGAGCTCTTTCACCACAGATGCCGGACGCGTCACTACCTCACCCGCGGCAAGTTGGTTGACCAACAGCGGGGGCAGTTTTTTGATACGGTTGCTGGCACTAACCACAAACGCTGTGTGCTCCTGGGTTAATGCCGTTGAATTACTACGAAAAGTCATAATAGGCTATCAATGAGGTTGAAATTGAATAAAAGGCAAATAGGTAGGGGTTTTTATAAGTAGCAAAGCAAGTTTGTCTATGTTTTGCTCAAGCTATGCTTTACTCAACCCATGTTTTGCTCAAAAGATATCAAGGTTAATGCCATCCTCATAGTTTATCTGAACTCGTCTGACCTGCTCATTTTCTTCTGTTGTCACAGTGATATCTAGTGTCATTTGAGGCTGAGGTAAGTAACCCTCAGCTCGACTGGCCCATTCAATAATAACCAAGGCTTTATTATCTTCTAGATATTCTTCAAATCCAATAAATGACAATTCTTCAGGGTCTTGTAAACGATACAAGTCCGCGTGATAGACACGCTGTATTAACTCATTATTAGACTCAGTTAACTCGTACGGCTCGACCAAGGTATAGGTTGGGCTTTTTACTGAGCCCTGATGACCCAAGGCTCTTAGCCAATAGCGAGTCAACGTAGTCTTGCCCGCCCCTAAGTCACCAGACAGCCAGACGCTCCCAGTAATATTGGCCTTCGCCAGTTGCTGTGCTAAAGCTTCGGTATCGGCTTCAGACTTTAAGATAATCTCTTTATGTTGGCCTGCCATTGTCTGCCTCGCATAATTATTAATGAAGTTTTTAAAGGCGATATCTATTTGATTTAATAGCATTTAGCTATCACTTGAGTCATCACTAAGCTTTAACTTGAAGGGTTACTTCAGGGTTTACAAAAGTCTCACCCGCTATTAGCTTTTGATACATTTTTGGGTCGGTCCACTCTTGCATCACCTGTTCACTAAATTCAAAATCTTCTAGCTTTAGAAGCCCCATGTGCTCATTAGTAATGTCTTCTGCAAAGCACTGAGCATAGCCTGTTGCCGTCTCATGCGCGATAACAGAGTAAACGCTCACGCCCGCTTCTCCATTGGCCATTTTGGTCTGATCTAAAATGCTTTGAGCCCAAAAGAAAATCACTCTTGAGAACTGCTCAGCTGAGGGAGAGACCGGCAGACTAATCCAGCGCGCACTGAACTTCTTACACATCTCAATGTATTCAGGATCATCTTTGTTCCAAAAACAAATGGCATGATCGAAGCTATCAATAATGTCTTTGATAGACGATTTTAATAACCCAAAGTCATAGACCATTTGACCATTGTCTAATCTATCAGCTTGCAAAATAAGCTCAATCTGATAACTATGCCCATGTATAGAGCGCTTGCATCTATCTGAGCTACAGTTACGCACAATATGAGCGTTTTCAAACTTGAACAGCTTACGGATTCGCATGATTTTTTCTCACTAAAACTTTTATTTGAATTTGGATTGTCTAGGAATAATCGATAGTTTAACACTTTAGCTAGAAAACAAAATGGATAACACTTTTTAGTGTTACCCATTATTTAAGCTAATTTTATAAATCTTTGATGACCAGTTAAAAACTAGCCTAGAAGCTTAACGATCTCGGATTCGATAGCTCCAGGTTTAGTGGTAGGCGCATAACGATCAACCACCTCACCCTGACGATTCACCAAAAACTTAGTAAAATTCCACTTGATACCATCCGTCAAAAAACCACCTTCTTGTTTTTTCAGCCAAGTATATAACGGATGCTCATTGTCGCCATTAACCTCTATCTTTTGCATCATTAAGAAGCTAACCCCGTAATTCTTCTGACAAAACTCCCCGATTTCTTCATTACTGCCAGGGTCTTGACTGCCAAACTGATTACAAGGAAAGCCAATAACAACCAGTCCTTGATCCTTATAACTTTGATACAACTTCTCTAAGCCTTCAAACTGAGGGGTGAACCCACATTTACTGGCCGTATTAACGATTAACAAGACCTTGTCTTTAAATTGAGCAAAGTCTACTACATTGCCATTTAAATCTTTGGCATTAAATTCATAAATGTTCGTCATACTCTCTTCCTTGATGTGAACTGCTTTTATATAAGCGCCACTGATTTATTTTCTTGAGCTGGTAATTATTGAACTGGTATTTATTCCACTAGTACTTATTGAGCATAGCATTTACAGAAGTAAATTTAAGCTTTTGGCTCTAAATCTATCGCCACAGAGTTAATACAGTATCTAAGGCCTGTGGTCTCTCTTGGCCCATCTGGGAACACATGACCTAAATGCCCGCCACAGTTACTACAAGTTACTTCAACTCGGCGCATTCCATGAGAAGTATCTAAGTGCTCATCAATTGCTAACTCGTCAATAGTGGCATCGAAACTTGGCCAACCACAGCCGGCATCAAACTTATTGTTTGAGTCAAATAGCTTGGCGCCACATCCTTTGCAGCGGTAGATACCCTGCTCACTCATATCATTATGAATGCCCGTAAAAGGACGCTCAGTCCCTTTCTCACGTAGCACAAAATACTCTGAGTCAGTTAAACGCTCACGCCAATCGGCTTCTGTTAATTGGGCTATCTCTTCTTTGGTTAACTGTGAATCTTGCATAACGGTTCCTTATTTATCGTAGTCATCTATTTATAATGTGCGTCTTATAATGTCCTTCGATTCATCTACTTTAAGACTTTGCCTCTAAAGTATTGATTATTTTTTGGCTCTAGTACTAGTGTAACTATGTTATGAATTGAAATATTATGAATTTAAAGAAGCTAAGTTAATTAATGAGGCTAAAAGCTTCTGCTTCAAGCATTCAGCCGCCAAAACACCTATTTTTACCGGCTAACTTTACGATTAGTTACATAATAATAAAAACAGACCCATTGGTTTGTTTTAAACGCCCACTCTCAGTGTTAAGCCTTTTATTTTATTGATGTTTTTATAAAAAACTATGCTATAACTGTAAGACAATAATAATACAGTCAACTCTAATGCAAGATTTACTTGCATTTAGACTATTGATAAACAAATAGGAATGCAATAATATCTTGCATTAGCTAATAAGGTTTATTTTACTAGCTTAGCAATAATAATCATGACCCTTTTAATACTTAGAGAGTAGTCGCTATGAGTGAGCAATCTGAATACAAAGCTCAAGGAGAGAGGCTTAGTAAGCTGCGTAAAGCCAAAGGATTAACTGCAGAGCAGCTGGCCACTGCCATGACAGACGCTGGCTCAAAAGTTAGCCGTGGCGCCATATCAAATTGGGAACGGGGCATAAACGGCATTGTCTCCTCAAAGCTTCCCGCTCTGGCAACTATTTTAGGCTGCTCTGAAGGCTATTTACTGCGTGGTGAACTGCCAGACAGCCCTTCTAATTCAGCTGATTATTCCGATTCTTTAGCCGCTGAAACTCAAGTTTCTACCAATTCCCAGTCTTCTAATCAAAGCACGAGTAACCGTACCATGACCAATACAGCCCCTACCCCCGCTCGCCAACCTTTAAAAAAATCTGACAAACTACAAAACGTCTGCTACGACATCCGTGGTCCTTTATTAAAGACAGCGATGCAGATGGAAGCTCAAGGTCAAAGAATTTTGAAGCTAAACGTGGGCAACCCTGCTCCCTTTAATCTAGATGCGCCTCATGAAATCTTACAAGATGTGGCGCTAAATCTGCATAACGCAACCGGTTATTCAGACTCGCAAGGTATCTTCTCAGCCCGTAAAGCGGTGCTGCAGTATTATCAATCAAAAGGCTTGCTATCTGCGGTCGATGTGCGTGATGTCTATCTAGGTAATGGGGTGTCAGAGCTTATTGTCATGACCATGCAGGCTCTGATGAATGATGGCGATGAAGTGCTTATCCCAATGCCAGATTATCCTTTATGGACTGCAGCGGCTAATTTAGCAGGCGGTACCGCAGTTCATTATCGCTGTAATGAAGATCAAAACTGGCAGCCAGATATTGAAGACATTCGCTCGAAGATTACCGATAAAACTCGCGGTATTGTAGTCATTAACCCAAATAACCCCACAGGTGCGCTTTATTCCAATGAAGTGTTACTAGAGATTCTTGAACTGGCACGTGAATACAACTTGGTAATCATGGCAGATGAGATTTACGACCGTATTTTATATGATGACGCAGTTCATACGCCAATGTGTACACTGGCCCAAGACGTTTTAATTCTAACTTACAACGGTCTGTCTAAGTCACACCGTATTGCCGGCTTCCGTGCAGGTTGGTTAATGCTATCAGGTAATAAAGAGCATGCCAGCGACTTCATCGAAGGCTTAGATATGCTCGCCTCAATGCGACTGTGTGCCAACGTGCCCGCTCAACATGCCATTCAAACGGCAGTGGGTGGCTATCAAAGCATGCAGGACTTAACCGCTGAATCTGGTCGCTTGTATAAGCAGCGTCAATTGGCAGTTGAGCGTCTAAATGCCATCCCAGGTATTTCTTGCACACTACCACAAGGGGCCTTTTACTGTTTCCCTAAACTAGACCGCACCATCTATCCTATCGAAGATGATATGCAGTTTATGATGGACTTATTAATTGAAGAAAAAGTACTAATGGTCCAAGGGACTGGGTTTAACTGGGACGCACCTGATCATTTCCGTGTGGTCTTCCTACCTAACTTATTTGACTTAGAAGATGCTATGGACAGATTAGATAGATTCTTTGCCGGTAAACGTAAAGAATTTGGTACTGAGCATTTGGTTGAGTCTAAGCAAGAAAAAACCGCTTAACTGTAAACTAATCTATAAAGAAACCGACCTATAAAAAAACTAATCATAAAAAAAAGAGGGGCTAATTTAGCCCCTCTTTTTTTTGTTGCTTAAAACTTTAGCTGAATACTACTGCGGCTTATAGTTATCTCGTAAGCTAACAATTTGGTTAAATACCGGTTTATCCGCCGTGTGTTCTTCTGAATCTGCCACAAAGTAACCTTCACGCTCAAACTGGAAGCGATTGCCCGCTTCAGCATTGGCCAGTGATGGCTCTACTACCGCTTCAAGAACAGTTAATGAGTTCGGGTTTAAGGCATCATGAAGATCTGGCACGGCACTTGGGTTTTCTGCTGAGAATAAATGCTCATATAAACGCACAGTAGCTGGTACGCCTTTGGTTGCAGACACCCAGTGAATGACTCCTTTAACCTTGCGGTCTTCTGGGTTTTTACCCAAAGTGGTCTTATCGATAGTGGCTTTTAACTCAACCACATTCCCTGCTTCATCTAGCACATGCTCAGTCACTGCCAATACATAGGTGTTACGTAAGCGGATTTCTGGCTTTTCAGGAGACAGACGCTTGTAGCCTTTTGGTGGCTCAAGTTCATAATCGCCTTGATCGATATAAATGGTTTCAGTAAATGGAATTTCACGCTCGCCCATATCAACGTTAGGGTGCTTAGGCTGATTAATCCATAAGGTTTTTTCAGCCTCATCCCAGCGGGCATTCACGCCATCATCTTTTAAGCTTTCCCACTCACTCAGCGCTTCATCAAAGTTCGTGATGGTCACTTTAAGAGGTTTTAGCACAGCCATGCCACGTGCCGTTGTGTTCTCAAGTGATTGACGGATACTAAATTCAAGCAAACGGAAGTCTACAACGCTGTCTGACTTAGTCACACCCACACGCTCACAGAAGTCACGCAGACCTTCAGGGGTATAACCACGACGACGCATACCTGCAATAGTCGGCATACGCGGATCATCCCAACCGGTTACGATACCTTCATCAACCAACTGCTTAAGCTTACGCTTACTGGTCATGGTATGGTCAACGTTTAGACGGCTAAATTCGTACTGATGTGGAGGATATTTAATTCCGCCTTCAACCCCAACTTTTTCAACAGCCCAATCATAAAACGGACGGTGATCTTCAAACTCTAAGGTACAAATTGAGTGAGTAATCCCTTCAATGGCATCTGATAAAGGATGAGCAAAGTCATACATGGGATAGATACACCACTTATCACCCGTTTGGTGATGTGACTGATGCATAACACGGTAGATCACCGGATCCCGCATGTTCATATTTGGGCTAGCCATATCAATTTTTGCACGTAAAACAGCTTCACCTTCAGCGTACTTACCGTTTTTCATGTCGTCAAAACGTTGTAAGTTTTCTTCTACACTGGCATCACGCTGAGGAGAGGGCTTACCTGGCTCATTAAATGACCCTCGGGTTTCACGAATCTGTTCTGGCGTTTGCAAGTCCACATAAGCGTCGCCTTGCTTAATTAGCTTAATGGCCCACTCATGTAACTGATCAAAATAATCAGAAGCATAGTAAGGCTTGTTCGCCCACTCAAAGCCAAGCCAAGTCACATCTCTTTTGATGTTATCGATATAATCTTGTTTTTCAGCAGTTGGGTTGGTGTCATCAAAGCGTAAGTTACAAATACCTTCAAACTCTTTGGCCACACCAAAGTTTAGGCAAATAGACTTCACGTGACCCAAATGCAAGTAGCCATTTGGCTCTGGCGGGAAACGAGTGATAATCTGCTGATACTTATCATTGGCAACATCTTCACGGATGATATGACGAATAAAATCGTTTTTTTGATCCTCTTTGAGCTCAGCTGAGGCATTCGCTTTATTATTTTCAGTGCTCATCGAATTACTTCTCCTATAAAAACCTGGATATTACTATAAGTTTGTAAAAATTTGCCCCATTCTATCAGGTTTACCAAACCCTGTAACAGCTAGACACATGACAACCTAAAAAAAAGAGGTTAGACTACCCCTTTGAATTTAAGAGTATTCATTCTATATAGAGTTAATACGTCTTTTAAACAAGGGGTTATCTGCATAAAGCAGAAATAAATTAACGAAGGCCTGACCTGGGTTAATATCTTTACCTCTTATCAAACTAATAATGAATACAGCTTGGGTTTGTTTGGCCATCAGTCCAATAAAAGCCCTCAAGGACATCCTGTGAATGCACTTAAAACTTTAGGTTTTGGCACTTTAATGATGCCTCTTTTTTTAATGGGCTGTACCAATACCAATACAACCCAAAACAATAATACTGGCACCAATACCAACACCAATGTTACATCTAATGTTAAGGAAACAAAAATGAGTGATATGCCTGTAGTTCAGTTAAATACTTCAATGGGTGAAGTTGTTATCGAATTAAATGCTGAAAAAGCACCTAAGACCGTAGAAAACTTCGTGTCTTACGTAAAATCTGGTCATTATGATGGCACTATCTTCCATCGCGTTATCCCAGACTTCATGGTACAAGGCGGTGGTATGGACGCTAACATGGATGAGAAAAACACCAACGCACCTATCGAGAACGAAGCAGACAATGGCCTGAAGAACGAAGAAGGCACCATTGCTATGGCACGTACTCAAGATCCACATTCAGCCACTAGCCAGTTCTTCATCAACGTAAAAAACAACGCTTTCTTAAACCATTCTGGCAAAAACATGCAAGGTTGGGGCTACACTGTATTTGGTAAAGTAACCAGCGGTATGGACGTAGTTAAGAAAATTGAAGGTGTTCCAACCGGTCGTTACGGTATGCATGCTGATGTGCCAAAAGAGCCAGTTATCATCGAATCTGCAGTTATGGTTTCTGAATAATTTAGCTTACCGCTAATTATCAGTTACTCATTATACTATGGTAATAGATGACTTTGCTGTGATTGATTACAGCTACCTGATAACCACTCGGCCTTATGACATTCGCCGAGTGGTCATCAGTGACTTGCATTTATCAGCGGATGAGCCTGCCTTAGTGCAGGCTTTTTTAGCCTTCCTTGATGATTTAATCGTTTTACCAAATTTAAATGAGCTTTACATTCTTGGCGATTGGTTTGATGCTTGGGTTGGAGATGATTTTTATCTAAGTTTATCGACTATTGAAACCAAACGACACTGGCTCACCCCTATTATTAACAAGCTGACACAGCTCAGCACCCAAGGCTGCCAAATAAAAGTGATGCATGGTAATCGCGACTTTTTGATTGGTCAAAGCTTCTGTGATTTATTCCAAGGTCAGCTGATTACTGAGCCTTCTTTGGTGACCATCGGCGATAAAGTTTTCCGCTTTGAGCACGGTGATGCTTTATGCACCGATGACAAGTCTTATCAGAGATTTCGGGCCATAATCCGTAATCCTCTTACCAAATGGATGCTCCTAAAAAGGCCCCTACATAAAAGAATCGCTTTAGCACAAAAAATTCGTCAAAAAAGTGCTCTAGATAAAACCAATAAATCCATGTCGATTATGGATGTTAATGCAGGCGCTGTGCTTAAAGCCTTAAAGCCTGTAGATGCCTTATTGCATGGTCATACCCACCGCCCTGCTGTCCATGAGATTGTAACAGATCAAGACGCTAACAAAACCAAGCTCCGTTATGTTTTAGGTGATTGGCGTGTGATCAATCCTGACAGCTCGTATCAACAAGCTGAAGCTGTTATTGCTTTAAGCTGCCTTCCTGAACAAAGTACAAACACTGCAAACAGCACAAGCTTAGAGCAAAAAGAAAGCCTTCAGCTGGTCAAATTTATAATTTAAACCCAACAAAGAGTTTAAACTCAAACTGACTTAGCCAAAGGCTTATTCATGACTTCCAAGAGTATCCCATTGATACTAATAGATAAATCACATAGAGACAGTATTAGTCTAATAGCTTGAAGAAGTGCTGACGATAGTGCTTAAGCTCACGAATCGAGTCACGAATGTCATCCATAGCCAAGTGACTGCCGGTCTTCTCTACCCCTTTTAGGATATCAGGACGCCAGCGATAGCACAGCTCTTTGATAGAAGAGACATCCAAGTTACGATAATGGAAGAAGCGCTCTAACTGAGGCATCTGACGCGCTAAAAAACGTCTGTCTTGGCAAATTGAGTTACCACACATGGGAGATTTCCCTTCATCTACCCATTTATTCAAAAACTCAATCGTTTCTTTTTCGGCCTGCTCAAGAGTCACAGTACTACGGCGCACTCGATCAATTAGCCCCGACTGACCATGTTGCTTGGTATTCCAATCATCCATAGCATTTAGTTTTTGGTCAGAAACCTTAATAGCAAATACTGGGCCTTCAGCGAGCACATTTAAGTCTTCATCAGTGACGATGGTCGCAATCTCAATAATATCGTCATTCATGGTATCTAAACCAGTCATCTCTAAATCAATCCAGATAAGACCTTTTTTACCTTGGTTTTTAATTTTAATTTTATTGGGATGATCACTCATAATACTTCCTAGACACTTTTAGTTCATAAAGATAGATAAAAAATAGAGTTAATTGTAGGCAACTAAGTCCTTTATTATGATCTGCAAATAGGCAGACTACTCAATCTGACTATGGTAACAAATTTAACACCTGACACCTTAACTATTCGCGCAATATAACACGTAAACTTTGAATTTATTGTACCAGCGCCCAATAAACTATATCCTAGACACTCTGATACTCACTGTCACTGTTTTTAGTAACCCTTGCGCTTACTTCAGCACACTTAATATTACAGGTAACTTGAATTTATGGCTTTGATACGACAACGTAAGCTAACCAAGCAACAACTTAGACGAATTGATAAACAACAAGCTCAGCAACAAGAGTCAATTGATGGTAGCTTGATGGATGGCGTGGTGATGGCTCATTATGGCAAACAGCTAGAGGTTCAAGTCACCTCACTGCCCGCTATCATTCCAAACCCGCCTGTTGTGGCTGAAGGTGAGCCTGAGCCATTTTGGCAGGCCATCGAGTTAGGCGATATTTGGCGCTGTCATGTCCGCACCAACTTACCCATGTTAGCGACGGGAGATAAGGTGCGCTGGGTAGCTGACCCCAATACGGGCTTTGGCCGTATCGAATCCGTTCAGCCGCGTACTTCCTTAGTGTCTCGTCCAGACCGATACCATAAACTCAAGCCGGTGGCGGCCAACGTTGATATTTTGGCCATTGTCTTTGCCCCACTCCCTGCCGCTGCTCCTAATCTTATCGACCGTTATCTGGTGGTCTGCCATCATGCCGATGTTAAGCCGCTTTTGGTATTAAACAAAGCAGACTTACTGGCTATTGAAGACTATGCTTTTACTAAAAACTTGCTTAATGAATATCAAAGCTTGGGCTATGAGGCAGTGTTAACAGCCGCCCCCTGTCCTGAAAACATTTTACTCAATCCTACTCAGAGTAATAGCAAGCAAGCCATAGACAGTGCCAAGCTGACAGATATCGAGCCTTTACAGCAGCAAGCTGAATTGGGACTAACCGATCTGCAGCAACAAATAAAAGACAAGCTGGTAATTTTTGCCGGTCAATCAGGGGTCGGTAAAAGCACCTTAGTTAATGCCTTACTGCCCAACTCTGATCAAAGCGTAAATGTGATCTCTACCAACTCAAAACTGGGTCAACACACCACGACAACCAGTCGCTTATTGCCTTTTAATCCTGAAGATCTGACCCAAGGCGGTATTGTCGATACCCCAGGCATTCGCGAGTACGGCATTTGGCACTTAACTCCGGACGATATCATTGCCGGCTTTGTTGAGCTGTATCCTTTAGCGGGCGACTGTCAGTTTAGAGACTGCAAACACACCCATAATAGTAAGGGTTGTGCCTTGTGGGAAGCGGTAGCTGAGGGTAAAGTCATGCAGCGCCGAGTCGAGAGCTTGGTGACCTTGCAAGCAGAAGCAGACACCCCCACTTATTAGATATTGACTCAAATACTTTAAATAGGGATTTCTAACCGCTAAGTTAGGAATTCTCTATTGTCTTTAATGCATTCTAACGCTTATCACGTTATAATAATCGCCATAAAAATTTTACTGGAGAAGTGTTTTGTCACTAGATCGTTGGCTTGAATTTATGGGTAACCACCCTGTCTTATTTGGTGTTTTGGCTGTACTTATCTTTTTATTTTTCACGGTTGAAAACCAACGCAGTGGTAAAAAAGTTTCACCCAATACTTTAGGTACCTTAGTTAACTCCCAAAATGCACAAATTATTGATATTCGTGCTAAGAAAAAGTTTGAGACAGGTTATATCCAAGGTAGCCGTAATATTCCATTCACCCAATTAAAAGACCGTTTAGAAGAAATCAGAGCTATTGAAGCTCCGGTTGTCGTGGTTTGTGATATGGGTATTCAAGCAGGTGCTGCGGTACAACTGATTGGAAAACCAAACGTATTCCGTCTTGATGGCGGTATCGGCGGTTGGCAAGCAGCAGGCATGCCACTGGTTGGAGCCACTGTAAAAAAATCTAAGACCGTAGACGGAAAAGCCAAAGCCAAATAACTTGCAGACTGTGGTTACTATACGATACCCTGCACACATTAAGTAATATATCCGGTACAAAATGCCAGATAAACCCTTAATTATAAAGAACGGTGTTTTGGTACAATTGACTTTAAAAGCTACACCAATAAATATTTCATATAAATAAAAGGATTACTCATGACTGCTCCTGTTACTGTATATACAACCCCTATTTGCCCTTACTGCTCAAACGCCAAACAGCTTTTAAAATCAAAAGGCATCGAGTACAAAGAAATTGGTATGCATGATATGAGTTCTGATGAGCGTATGGCTTTAATGAAAAAAACCAACAACTACAGAACCGTTCCACAAATCTTTGTTGGCGAAACTTTCGTTGGTGGCTTTGATGAGCTAAACGCTTTGAATGAAAGTGGCAAACTTGATGAAATGCTAAATGCTTAATGTTGTGCATTTGGTGGCTTTATAATTTTATAATCATAAAATTTAACTTTAAAAAAGGATATTTTTCATGGCTGAACAACAAGCACAACCTCAACTAGCCCTTGAGCGTATTTATGTTAAAGACATGTCACTTGAAGTAGCTGGTGCTGATGTATTTACTAAAGAATGGCAACCAGAGTTAGATATTAATCTAGCGACTAACGCTGAGCCATTAGATGAGGACCATTATCAAGTGGTTCTAACCGTAACTGTAAATGCTCAAAACGCAGGTTCTGCAGCCTTTATCGCTGAAGTTCATCAAGCCGGTATCTTCTTAATCAAAGATATCCCTGAAGATCAAATTGGCCAAATCTTAGGCGCTTACTGCCCTAACATTTTGTTCCCATACGCACGTGAAGTTATCAGTGATATCGTAACTCGTGGTAGCTTCCCACAGTTACTGTTAGCCCCAGTTAACTTCGACCAAGCCTATGCTCAAAGCCAACAGCAAGCTGCTGACGGTTCAGGCAACGCATAATCCTTTGTGATTATCGGCCATTTGGTTGGTCTTATAAAAGCCACTATAAGTCGTTTATAGTGGCTTTTTTTATGCCCTCAATATAGGCTAGCCTATTCTATTTACTGGTACAAATTTACTAGTACACATCTATCTATTTACTTGTACAAAATTTACAGGCATAAACTCACCTGCATCCCCTCTTTTAATACCTTTGACTATCTTTGACTATCTTTGACTATCTTTGACTATCTTTGATTTATTAAACTCAATAAAAAAACCCCCAATCTAAATAGATTGCGGGGCTTTTCGTAGTTTATAAACTAAATCTTTAACTTTGATTCAGTAGTAAACTAGCCTTTAAGGGCGCTAAGGATATTTTCTTTAACCACTTCGATATCTTTAGTGCCATCAAACTGATGATACTTAGGAGCATTGGCATCTTCTTTTGTTTTGTTTTGATAGAAACCAACCAAAGTAGAAGTTTGCTCATGATAAGTAGCCAGACGGTCACGAATGGTCTCTTCTTTATCATCTTCACGCTGGATTAGTGGCTCACCAGTAACATCATCTAAGCCTTCTTGCTTAGGTGGATTGTATTTTAGGTGATAGACACGGCCAGAGCCTGGATGCTGACGACGACCTGATAAACGAGAAACGATTTCATCATCTGGCACACTGATTTCAACCACATGGTCGATATCAACACCCGCTTCAATTAAAGCTTCTGCTTGAGGGATAGTGCGTGGGAAACCATCGAAGATGCAACCATTTGCACAGTCTGGCTTCTCAATACGCTCTTTAACCAAATTGATGATTAGATCATCAGAGACTAAACCACCTGACTTCATGATGCCTTCAGCTTTTTTGCCTAGCTCTGTACCTTCTTTGATAGCAGCACGTAGCATATCACCCGTTGAAATTTGTGGAATATCATATTCTTTAGATATGAACTGTGCTTGGGTTCCTTTACCTGCCCCTGGAGGCCCTAGCAAAATAATACGCATCATAGTGGTAATCCTCTTGAATTGTGTCGATGAAAAATCATCTTAAAAAATAAGCGTCTTAAATAATAATATGTCTTAAATGACAATAAATGGTAACCACAAGCCCTAGCCCTGATTAGGGTTAATTCATTAGGTGGTTACAAGCAATGACGCCTCAGACAAGTCTTGTTTGACTGTTGTATTAAGCACAAATACCTTACATTGAGATGAAAAAAAGCTCAAGCTATTTTAATAATAAATACCGCTATAAGTAAAACTTAGTAGTCAAACAAACTTCAGATAATCGTCATTAATACAGTGTTATCAATAAATTAAGGCAACTGTTTATTAATTTCAGTAGTCACTTTAAGCTTACTGTCAGTATTGTCTTGATAGTTGAGCGGTAAGTCATTAGCGGCCAAATCACCAGCTTCTTGCATGGCTTGCCCTGATTTACTTACTCTAGCTTTTAACACCAACTGTTGACCTTGCTGCATCGCTTTAGACAAAGTTTGGGTTGGCATCATGGCATCTTCATCACTCAGCTCGATATTAAAGCCGTTGGCTGCATTTGCTAGCTCTGAAGCCGGCAAACGCTTAACTGCTAATGGTGCACCGCCTGAAGCTTGCTGAATCGTCACAAACAAAATATCTGAGGGTGCTAATAACGGAGCCAGACTTGGGTTTAGGGTCACGGTTACAGCGACAGTCTGAGTAGCAACGGCAGTTGTACCTTGATCTGCTGCAGATAAACTGGCTTGCTGCTGCTGGGCAATATTACGGCTTAACTCCTCTAAGCTGCTTAAAGCTTCGCTGTGGTCGCCATCTCTAGCCATAATACCTGCTTTTAATCTTTCTACCCAGGCTTGAGCTTGCTGATAGTTACCTGAACGCGCCTCACCCATCGCCATCAGCATTTGAGCCCCTTGGTGCTCTGGATTGTTTTGCAGAACCCCTTCCAAGGCTTTGCGGCTACTGGCATCTAACATGCCACCACTGGTAAAGAAGTTAGTCTGAGCATAACTAACTGCAATGTTTTCATCTTCAGGCGCCAAGCGATAAGCACGAGCCTGTGCTTCTTTGGCTTGTTCGTTGGCTTCAAAAGCCAATAATATATCTGACAGTCGCATCCAGCGCATAGGATCGTGAGCATGATGATGCACGTTAGTCTGAATAGCGCCCATTAAGCCAACTGAATCTTCGATAGCCCACTCTGGCGGAGCATCAATCTTACCGGTTAACAGATCATCAGCCACCTGGCCCACCTTGTCTTGTGCTTGCCATAGATTGACCACTGGAGATCTATCCCCTGCCAAGAAGTAGCCTAGTATCATTAAGGTAGGCACACACAGAAGCAGTGTTAAGCGCGCTTTACCACTGCGAGTAAATTGCTGCTCACGCTTGGCTTTTGACAGCTCTGCGCTGGTGAAGTTCTCTTCTTTAAGACCTTCATTCAACACCACACTATTTTTGTCATCACTGGCCAATAATAGCTGACGCTCAAGCTCTGTCTTTTGAGTTTTAAACTCCGACTCAGTCATTGCTCCGGCATTAAAGTCAGCTTTTAATTCTTCCAGTCGCTCTTTAAATACCTCAACATTAAGCGCTATTAGCTGATCGTTTTGAGCAGACTTATCCACTCGCAACCATGGCATAAGCACGATAATCGCTAATATTATTGCCAATAAAATTGCCAGCGCGACAAAAATCACTAACGTTGGCATGATTTAACTCCTTACAAGTTGAGATATAAACCGCAATTGGTGGTGACAGCAAAACTTCACTGCTTAACTTAAATTTTCGATATAAAAACGGCTAGCGTCTGATTATTTTTTATCACTTAGATTGTCGTTACTGTGCTCTTTAAGCAACGCTTTAAGCTTTTGCGCTTCTTCCTCACTTAAGTTAGAGCCTAGGTTATCTAAGTCAATATCATTGCTAGCACCGCTTTGTACTGTACTGACTTGTTTTTTATTATTGGCTTTAGTACGCATCAACCAGCCTACTATTAACAATAATAAAATCACCGGTGGGAAGTACCATAAAATCCAAGTTGACGGACGAACCGGCGGCTTATAACTGATAAAGTCGCCATAACGCTCATACATATACTCTCGTATCTGAGCATCTGACTGGCCTGCCATAACCATGTCATAAGTTTTGCGTTTTAGATCTTGAGAGATAACAGAATCTGAACCGGCTAAGTTTTGGTTTTGGCATTTCGGGCAACGAAACTCTTCAATCAAAGCTTGGTATTGTGCTTCTTGTCTTGGGTTATCAAACTCAAATACCTCAATGGCAGCCTGTGACAAGCTGCTCACTGAGCCTAAGGTAACTATCAAGGCCAACACTTTAAATAAGGCACTAAGACGCTTTGTTATTGCTGACATTGAGCTTGCCTTTATTGTAATCATTTACACACCTCAGCAATTTGCTTAGTGATATCTGGGCCATCTAAAGCCACTTGATTTTGACCCAGCTCTGTTAGGACATCCATACAAGGCTTAATTCTAGACTGCCAGTTTTCTGCGCTAACTTCACCCACGATATGCTGACGAATATTGCCTTGTGTATCAACGATAAAACTTTCAGGAGCACCTGTTAGCCCCAAATCAATAGCAAAGCTGCCATCATAGTCTCTAAAGCTAAACACATAAGGGTCGCCGCCGTTTCGGATATACTCATGAGCATTGTCGAGCTCATCTTTGTAGTTAACGCCGACTATAGGTACCTGCTGCTCATGCAGCTCCATAAAGAACGGATGCTCTTCGTAACAAGTAGGACACCAAGAACCCCATACATTAATAATAAAAGGGGTTTTTGGTAAGTCAGCATTGGTTACATTGGTCTCAGGATTAGACAATAGCGGCAGATCAAACTCTGGAACAGGTCGGTTTAATGCATTATCAAATACCACGTTAGTGTCCTTACCTAATCTGGCAAAGAACATAACAATAAGACCTAAGAAAACAATCAGGGGAATTAAAAACCAAATCTTAAACTGTGACTTACTCATTAATGGGTCAGACATTTACCATATCCTCAATACAAATTTTGCACCAGTTTTTTGCTGTTATCCTAGACCACTTTTGCCGATAATCAATATTTGATCACGATTATCGGCAACAGCGTCTATGAAGATTTTTTTAGGCGATAGCGACGATCAAGCATACTAATAAGCGCCCCTAATGCCATAACGATGGATCCGGTCCATAGCCAAGCAATCATCGGCTTAACATAAATACGTACCGCCCAACTTCCATCAGGATCATTATCATCAATAGGCTCACCCAAAGCGACATAAAGATCGCGGAAGAAGGTGGTTTGGATACCCGCTTCAGTCATTGGCATACTACTCACCACATAATTACGTTTTTGTGGGTATAAAGTAGTGACATACTTACCGTCTTTTTCTACCTTAATTTCAGCCTGAGTAGCATCATAGTTCTTACCACGCACCTCATCGAATTCAACTAAAGTGAAATCGTAGTCTTTGATTTCAACCGTATCTCCAACGGTCATCGCTACGTCTTTTTCGATACTTAACGCACTCGTTATCCCTATTCCTAGTGATACGATAAGCACCCCAATATGAGCAATTTGCATGCCCCAATAGTGAGCTTTTAAGCGCTTGATACCTTTACCTAAGCTTGTCGCATGTTTGGTTTTATCTTTGATATCGTAAATTATCCACCCCAGTACCCATAGGCACAATAAGCTGGTAACCACAATTTGTAGATTTAAGCTTTGAGTAAATAAGTAAGTAACGATAGCGGCCAATAAAGCACTGCTCACCAAAATAGTCAGCGTTATGCCCAATAAAGGACGCTTGTCCTGTTTCCAGCGCAGGTTAGAGCCCATACCCATGGTCAATAATAGCAACCAAGTTAAAGGAACAAATAGCGCGTTGAAGTATGGAGGGCCTACCGATACCTGACCTAAATTAAAGAAGTCAGCGATAATGGGATACAACGTGCCTAGCAGCACCACTAATGTGGCCACTAGTATGACGATGTTATTAATAACTAGAAGTGTCTCGCGCGACTTAAGGCCGTAGTTACTCTCAACGGTTAAACGCCAGCCACGTAAAGCAAAGACAATTAGACCTGAGCCAATAACCACGCCTAAAATAGCTAAAATAGCCAAACCACGAGTCGGGTCTGCGGCAAAAGAGTGAACAGAGGTGATTACCCCTGAACGTACTAAGAAGGTTCCTAATAAGCTTAAAGCGAAAGCGAAGATAGACAGCATGATGGTCCACGCTTTGAATACACCTCGCTTCTCAGTAACTGCTAATGAGTGAATTAATGCCGTACAAGCCAGCCAAGGCATAAGCGAAGCGTTTTCCACTGGATCCCAGAACCACCAGCCACCCCAGCCAAGCTCATAGTAAGCCCACCATGAACCTAAAGCGATACCTAAGGTTAAAAAGCCCCAAGCCGCTAGTGCCCAAGGGCGAGACCATCGGGTCCATACCGCATCAAGTCGACCAGCCCACAATGCCGCCATACAAAAGGCAAAAGGAACCGCCATGCCGACATAACCCATATACAGCATAGGAGGGTGGAAAATTAGACCCGGGTCTTGTAGTAGCGGGTTTAAGTCTGCCCCATCTACTGGCACGTTAGGTAAGGTACGCTCAAAAGGCGATGAGGTGAAAATAAGCATGGCTAACATCATCAGCTGTATAGCAGCTAATATCACCAATACCCTAGCGCGCATATTTAGCGGTAAACCACGGCTAAACCAAGCCACCATAGCCGACCAACCTGCTAAGATAGTGACCCACAATAACAAAGAGCCTTCGTGGCCACCCCAGGTCGCTGATAACTTATAGTACCAAGGCAATAGTGAGTTTGAGTGCTGAGCCACATAGACCAACGTAAAGTCGTTGTAGAAGAAGCCAGCCATGAGTGTCAAAAAAGATACGAACACTGCGACGAATTGTGCCCAAGCCAAGCTTGGTGCCAAACGTTGCAAATGACTTTGATTTCGTGCAATACCAATGGTCGGCAGCACCACTTGCAGTAAAGCCAAAATCATTGATGCAACTAATGCAAAATATCCTAGCTCAGTAATTACCATATTCGCTCGCCCTAATACTACTATGCTGTTGCTTAAGCTTGGTAGGAGCTGCTAGAGGCAACCCCTATTCTAGTAAGCGTATAAATATTTATTAAAACCTATTGTTTCAAATAACAGGATCTAAACTCAAATCTAATTTTCGTCTTACCGTGGTTCATCGATAAGTCATCATTTACTTTTTGCTTTGGTCATTCATTGCGTTAGGCACAGCCCCTTTATGAGTTACCAGGGCTAAAACCTTATACTGCTTAATTACTGCTTGTGACTCAAAATCAATTTGCTTAGATGCTATTTATTGTCTATTAAGTTTTTTTTACTATATCTTTACGAATAAAGCCACTCAAACTACAGAGTGGCTTTACTTTAACTTGTACATCAAAGTTGGTATATCCATATACAATTTAATATATAGTCATATTGTATAGTATCGATAATTATATAGATAGCTTCAGCTAATCTGCATATTTTAGCACTTTATCCGCTCACTGGGAAAAATACTAATATTAAATGCAACCAACCAGCTAAGAAACCTGTCAATCCACCCAAGATAATCAAAGTCGTTTCATCTTCTCTGAATGCAGGACGTAATAGGTTTTGGAACTCACGTGAAGTTAGTGCCTTAATACGCTCACAGAATAACCCATAAATCTTATTGGCCCGACTTTCATTCAACTCAGGGTCACGAATGGGCACCATAGTGGCATCAATTGACTTATTAATAATGGTATTTTTCAGCTGACCAAATTCACGTCTACCCAAGCCTACACGTAAAGTAGTACTCACGACAGGAGATTCTAGAACACCATATAAATGACCTTTCATTAAGTTGCGGGTCTCGGCAGCTTTGGGTCCATACATCATCTCATTCATGATGTTCTCTAAGGTCACCAGCTCTTGCACCACAATGGCCGCAAAAACCTCAGAAACTTCTGGCTGACGCTTCATAAAGCCGCCTTGCCAATAATAAGTATCAATACGAGGTAATACTGGCACAATAAACGGGAAGCCGTCTACCCGCTTAAATAGTCGAATATATTTGATAGGTTTGGGATCAACTGGGTTAAATACCATCCAAATAGCAATCCAGTTGGTTAAAAAGCCCCAAATCGCCGCAAAGAAAGGCACCGTCCAGTGCTGAGGAACTAGCAAATAAATAAACATTTGCACGATACCAAAGATAAACCCAATCAGCGCACTAATATGCCAAATAAAGTTGATCTCTTTTTGACCCACTTTTAAGAACATATTGACCATCAAACGGCGGTCATTTTCCATAGTACGCACGATCATCTGACGCATATCGACCAGCTCTTCAACATTCAGAGTCAGATCAACCACCAGTTCTCTCATAATAGTGGGTAGCTGCTCATGGGCATAGCCATAGATACGGCGCTTTAAGGCATAAGGTAAGTTGCTCCACAGCGTGGCAGAGCGCTCATTCATAATCTCATCAATAAGCTGCTCAAGATTGGCATCGACCGTCTTAGTAATAAAATCAGCCATTTCTTCAGGCTCCATCGCCTTGAAGAACTCATCGAGTGACCCTAGCTTTGATAATGTCTGATCAACGATTACGCCTGAAATCTTACCGGCTTTCGCTGGCACAATGCCTTGCCAGCCAAGACCTTGCCAACCATAAGGCAAGTTTGGAATCTTGATACCCCAGAATTTAATAGGGTAAAACAACATTTTCAAAGCCATCCAAACGTGCGCCCATGTAACGAATGCCGTTACAAATGGAATGGTTAACATTGCAAAAAATTCAGGATGCGCGCTTAAGACTTGCCAGATAGAAGAGAACATGTTGGATATATCACTTATACTTAGGTTAAAGGAACCTATTTCCATGTTGTTGTGGTGTCAGTGTGCAGGATTCTAACACACTAGCTATAGATTTACTTAAATCAACTCACCGGTCCTAGTGAGACCTGATAATAGCTTGATATATGTCTAAACTGCAATAGTTTTCCCTGCACTAAAAATCATTGACCACTACAATGAGCTTTGATTTGTTGTGATATAATTGCTAGAACTGGTCGCTTTTACAAACCACCTCCCCTTTTAAGCCGTATTTTCTTTCTTCATCCTGCTAAGTATATAAACTTAATGAAACAACCCTTATCTTCAGATACTAGCCAAGAAAATCGCAGTTTTTTAAACCGCATTTTGTTTGCTGCGTTATTTATATTCTTAGGTCTCTCAGGACTAATGGCTCGCTATTGGTTTTTACAAGTATATTCTCACGAAAAATATACCACTCAAGCTGAGAACAACCGAGTTAAACTAATATCCGACCCCCCTTCTCGGGGCTATATTTATGACAGAAACGGTCATTTGCTAGCGGATAACAAACCCGTATTTACTGCAATGCTCAGCCCTGACGAGGTACAAGATCCAAAGCGTACCCTTGAGCTGTTGACGCCAATTTTTGACTTAACTGAAGAAGATATTGTCGATATTTTGGCTCGTATAGAGCAAAGTAAAAACGACCCAGTGACCATTAAAATTGGTATTAATGATCAGCAGATGGCTCAGTTTAGTGAGCGCAAGCCCTTTTTTAAAGGGGTAAGTATCCAAAGTAAGCTGACTCGTAGCTACCCTCATGACGAACTATTTGCTCATGTGATTGGCTATGTGGGCCGTATTAATGACAAAGAGTCTAAAGAGATTGATAAAGAGCGCTATGCGGGCACAGACCTTATTGGCAAAATTGGTATTGAAAAATACTATGAGGATTTACTGTTAGGTAAAGCAGGTCACCAAGCCGTTGAAACCAACGTTCATGGCGATATTTTACGCAAATTAGATAACACGCCCCCAGTGCCAGGTAATGACATTTACCTAAGCTTAGATTACGGGCTCCAAAAAATAGCCCAAGACCAGCTAAATGGTCGCCGAGGTGCGATTGTCGCTATTGATCCGCAAAACGGAGATGTCCTAGCTTTCGTTAGTAACCCAAGCTTTGACCCAAACCCGTTCATCTCAGGTATTTCATTTAAAGATTATGGCGCCCTGCGCGATGACCCCGACCAGCCTTTATATAACCGAGCGCTGCAAGGCATGTATCCCCCTGCTTCTACTATCAAGCCGTTTGAGGGATTGGGGGCGATTCATTATGGATTAATGGGCTGGAATGACACCATTTATGACCCGGGTTATTTCACACTGCCAGGGGACAGTCACCGATTCCGTGACTGGAAAAGAGGTGGCCATGGTACGGTTAACCTGACCAAATCCATTGTCATGTCGGTCGATACTTACTACTACAAACTGTCTTATCAGATGGGTATCCAGCGCTTACATGACTGGATGGTTCGCTTCGGATTTGGTAGCCCGACAGGTATTGATTTGCCCAATGAAAAATCAGGGGTCATGCCCTCACCGAAGTGGAAGATGGATACTTATGACAAATCTTGGCTGCCGGGTGAGACTATTTCAGTCAGTATTGGTCAAGGTTACTTCTTAGCCACCCCCTTACAAGTTGCTAATGCAACAGCGATGACTGCCAACTTAGGTAAAAAGCTAACTCCGCATATGCTAAAACGCTCTGAGGGCGCAGCTGAGGTTCATCCTATCGATAGACCCACAGGTACGATTGAGTTTAATGGGTCTGAAGCTGACTGGTTAAAGATGCGTGATGCAATGGAAGAAACCATTAAGCGAGGCACAGGTAGAGGTATTTATACCAATCGCTATCGTATTGCCGGTAAAACGGGTACTGCTCAGGTTAAATCTATTGCTCAAGGTAAAAGCTATAACAAAGCGGCTTTAGATAAGCGTCACTGGGACCATGCCTGGTTTACTGGCTTTGCCCCTGTTGAGGACCCACAAATCGCTGTTGCAGTCCTAGTAGAAAACGGCGGTGGCGGAAGCTCAACCGCTGCTCCTATTGGTCGTGCCCTATTTGACTACTGGATGCTGCGTCGACCAAACAACCCGCTCGTTCCTCCTAGCCCTGAAGAGCTAGAAGTCATTAGAGCAGAAAAAGCAGCCGCCAAAGCGCTACTAGACGCTGAGCGAGAGGCACAAGAGGCTTTAGAAAAAGAGGCAGAAGAAGCTGAGGCCAATAAGCCTGAGACAAGCTCAGAAACCTAAAGGCCCTTGTGTCAAAAAGCACTTAAATTTACTGTTTACAAAGCTAAGTTATAAGGCGAAGGTAATGAACGCGAAACGAAACCGTCCCCACAAAGCTGCTGACTCAAGACGCTCTACCAAAGGTAAAGCCAGGGCAACGGGTCAGGTCCGCATCATAGGAGGTCAGTTTCGACGCCAGCTAGTGCCTTTTATAGATGCGGATGGCCTGCGACCTAGCCCTGATAGATTAAGAGAGACTTTATTTAACTGGATTCAGTTTGAGCTTCATGATGCCTATGTTTTAGACCTATGTGCTGGTAGCGGCGTTTTAGGTTTTGAAGCCTTATCCCGCGGCGCAAGTTGGGTCGATTTTATTGAACTTCAGCCCAATCAAGCCTCTTTAATATCTCAAACGGCACAAAAGCTTAAGCTTCCAAATGACTGCTTTCGAGTGTCTGTGGGAGATGCGTTAGAAAAAATCCCCACCTTATCTGTGCAAAATTCTATTGATAAGGCCATTTGCTATCATATTGTCTATGTAGATCCTCCTTATGACCTTGATTTATGGGTGCCTATGATCGATCTGCTCATTAAGCATAAACTGGCGAACTCACAGACTTTATTTTATTTAGAAGACAAACGAGAGCTGAGTCAAACTTTGCAGCAGCTACCTTATGACTATACTGTGCTTAAAGAGACTAAAATAGGCCAAGTTTATGCAACTTTGCTGCAGATAGAGCAAATCTAGTCTCTGACAATAAAGATACTGCCTCTAAATATATCGCCTCTACTCTCTTAATATAGACTATAATTTGTACAATAAATAAGTTTATAGCTCGGCTAAATAGCTTTTAATGAAATAAAGCCCTCTATTTACAATCTTATATTGCTTTTTTTGTAGGCAATGACTACAATGTGCGTCTGTTTTTTGAGAGCCCCGTTTCCCCCAACACTCTCAACGACAGTGAAGCAGTTAACCTGTTTCACAGATAACTGTTTCACTCGATAACTTAAGGTTTAATCATGAAAACACAAAGTGCAAAGCCCGCTGAGGTTACTCACGACTGGTATATCGTCGATGCTGAAGGTAAAACTTTAGGTCGTCTTGCCACTCAAATCGCTCATCGCCTTCGCGGTAAGCATAAGCCATCTTTCACTCCGCACGTAGATACTGGCGATTATATCGTTGTTATCAATGCAGACAAGATTGCTGTAACTGGTAAGAAAGCCCAAGACAAAAAATACTATCGTCACAGTGGCTACCCTGGCGGCATTAAAGAGACTAACTTCACTAAGTTAATCGCTCATAAGCCAGAAGAAGTTCTTTTGAAAGCCGTAAAAGGTATGTTACCTAAAGGCCCTCTTGGTTATGCTACCATTAAGAAGTTGAAGCTATATGCTGGTACTGAGCATCCACATGCCGCCCAGCAGCCTAAAGAACTAGACATCTAATCGCATAATCAGGAGTAAGTTATGGAACGCAATTACGGAACTGGTCGTCGTAAAACGTCAACTGCCCGTGTTTTTTTATCAAAAGGTACTGGTAACATCGTTGTAAACGGCAAACCACTTGATGAATACTTCGGTCGTGAAACTTCACGCATGGTTGTTCGTCAGCCACTAGAATTACTTGATTCAGCTGAATCATATGATATCTACGCTACTGTTAAAGGTGGTGGTATCAATGGTCAAGCCGGTGCTATCCGTCATGGTATCACTCGCGCGCTAATCGAGTCTGACGAAACTTTAAAGCCTGCTCTTAAAGAAGCTGGTTTCGTTACTCGTGACTCACGTCAAGTTGAACGTAAGAAATTGGGTCTACGCAAAGCGCGTAAACGTCCTCAATTCTCGAAGCGTTAATTTATTTTATAGGCAGAGTTATATTTGCTTATTTAATATTAAAAAAACCCTTGTTGACTCAAGGGTTTTTTTATTTTTACAGATGAGAATTTATTTTATTACTAAAATAGCTTAGAATAGACACAATTAGTAATATTAGGCAAAGCCAATGTAACCCAACATTTATTATTAATGACAAATAACACCTATGGAATGCAGTGTTATTGTCTTCTTATTGCATTGGGTTTTACATACCAGTATGAAATGCAGCGAGTTACTTATATACTAAGCCTCGTCGTTTCATGACTTTTATCTGGAGGAAGTTTTTAATGAGCCATGCCGAAGGCGTCAACATAAAACGCCGTAGAGTTTTGATCGCTTCGACTGCCGCTATAGGCGCAGTTGGGGTTGCTTCGGTGGCCACACCATTCGTGCGCTCTTGGTATCCAAGTGCGAAGGCCGAAGCTGCAGGTGCTGCCGTAACACAAGACATTAGTGCTATCGAAGATGGCCAAATGATTGTGGTTAAATATCGCGGTAAGCCAATATTTGTCGTTAAGCGTACCGAAGAGATGGTGGCTAACTTAGAGAAGGTAACTCCTCAGCTAAGTGATCCGAATTCTGATGCTTCAGTACAGCCTGAATATGCCAAGAACGCTACTCGCTCGCGTGAGCCTAGCGTTTTAGTTGTAGAAGGTGTTTGTACCCACCTAGGGTGTGCACCTAACTACCGTCCAGAAGTAGGCGCTGCTGATTTAGGTGGTAATAGCTGGTTCGGTGGATTCTTCTGTCCTTGCCATGGTTCGAAATACGATCTAGCTGGCCGTGTGTACAGTGGTGTTCCTGCTCCGACTAACTTACCAGTACCAGAATACAGCGTAGATGGTCCTATCTTAACTGTTGGGGAGGCGTAATCATGAGTTTTGGTAAAAAAATGATGAGTTGGGTTGATGCCCGCTTCCCTGCTACTGAGACGTATGAATATCATATGTCAAAGTACTACGCACCAAAAAACTTTAACTTTTGGTACTTCTTCGGTGTTTTATCGATGATTGTGTTGGTCAACCAGTTAGTAACTGGTATTTGGCTAACCATGATGTTTAACCCAAGCGCTGAAGGTGCGTTCGCCTCTGTTGAATACATCATGCGTGATGTTAAAGGCGGCTGGTTAATTCGTTATATGCACTCTACCGGTGCGTCTGCCTTCTTCGTGGTAGTCTACCTACACATGTTCCGCGGTATGCTGTATGGCTCATATAAGAAGCCACGTGAGCTTATCTGGTTGATTGGTATGGGTATCTACCTGTGTCTAATGGCGGAAGGCTTCTTCGGTTACCTACTACCATGGGGTAACATGTCATTCTGGGGTGCTCAGGTTATTCTTAACTTACCTGCTGCTATTCCTGTCATTGGTGACGGCCTTGCTGAATGGGTTCGTGGTGACTACCTAATCTCTGGTATTACCCTAAACCGTTTCTTCGCTCTACACGTTGTGGCAATTCCACTTGTGTTAGTTGGCTTGGTATTCATTCACTTAGTAGCCCTACACCATGTGGGTTCAAACAACCCTGATGGCGTTGATATTAAGAAGCTAAAAGATAAAAATGGTGTGCCTTTAGATGGTGTTCCATTCCACCCTTACTACACTGTGCATGACATGGTTGGTATCGTGGTATTCTTTATCATCTTCTTTGCTGTGGTATTCTTCTTCCCAGAAGGCGGTGGTTTCTTTATCGAAAGACCAAACTTTGAAGCAGCTAACGCTCTGAAAACCCCACCACACATTGCTCCAGTTTGGTACTACACACCATTCTATGCAATCTTACGTGCGGTTCCAGATAAGTTAGGTGGTGTTATTGCCATGGGTGGCGCTATTGCCATGCTGTTCTTACTACCTTGGTTAGACCGTTCACCTGTGAAGTCTATTCGTTACAAAGGTATCTTATCTAAGATTGCTCTAGGTATCTTCGTAGTTAGCTTCCTGGTACTAGGTTACTTAGGTGTGGCACCTGCTACTCCAGTTAACACTATCCTAGGTCGTATCTTTACTATCTTGTACTTCTTATATTTCTTATTGATGCCAATTTACACATCAATTGAGACATGTAAGCAGCCACCTGAACGCGTTACTGGAGGTCACTAATGAGTGCTTTAACTAAATCATTGACCGGCTTCGGATTTGGTGTTGCTTTAACACTAGCCGCTACCACATCTGCCCAAGCAGCAGGTGCGGAGAGCTGTGGTACCTTTACCAACGCAGAAGGTGTAGAAGAGCAGCTGGCTTGTAGTACTGCCCCAATTGACTTCTCTAACAAGGGGTCATTGCAGCGCGGTGCTACCATGTTCATGAACTACTGTGCTAGCTGTCACACGGCAAAATATGTGCGTCACTCGCGTATTGCTCAAGACTTAGAGATTCCACCTGAGTTGGTTGAAAAGTACCTATTGGTAACTTCAGATCAGATCGGTGATCATATTGACAATGGCGTTGACCCAGACATTCAAGCAGGTTGGTTTGGTGCACCACCACCAGATTTATCACTAGAGACTCGCTTACGTAGTGATGACTGGGTGTACACCTACTTACTAAGCTTCTATGAAGATCCAAGCCGTCCTTGGGGTGCTAACAACTTGGTACTACAGAACGCAGCGATGCCTCATGTACTTCTAAACTTACAAAACGAGTTAGGTGAAGAAGAATATCGTAGTCGTGTGGGTGACCTAGTCAACTTCATGGCTTGGATGGCAGAGCCTGTTCGTGAAGACCGTAAGCGTTATGGCTTCTTCGTGATGATCTTCTTATTGATTTTATTAATCCCAGTTTATCTATTGAACAAAGAGTTCTGGAAAGACGTTAAATAATCTCTCTCTACTCTAAATGAGCATAGAAAACTGAGTAAAAGACGATAGAAATCTATCGTCTTTTTTTATGCATTAAATTTGGTAAAGATTATGCAATTGATTAACCTAGGCAGTTTGGTTACTATGCTAGTCTATTCATTGCTTTATGTAGTCTATGATTGATCCTAAAGACATTCCTGACAGCCAGATTGTGCTGTATGCTGATGATGGTTACGATAGCCACGTAGTCCGACTATTGTTAGTAGAAAAAAAAGTGAAGTATTATTTATCGCTCCTTGATAGCGAACGACCAGAAGATTTACGTCAGTTAAATCCTTACAATACCATTCCCGTTTTGGTACATCGCGACTTTAGCTTATATGAGCTAAATGTCATTTTTGAGTATCTAGAAGACAGATACCATGGTCATAAGCTATTGCCTGATAGTCCCAAACAAAAAGCACTACAACGACAACTTGCTTGGCGTATCCAAAATGACTGGTTAAAGCTGGGCCGTATTTTATTAACTCATAAAGACAGCATTAACCCGCAACAAGCCAAAATTGCCCATCAAAAGTTATCTGATGCTTTAGTGACTTTATCTCCAGTATTTGGACAATCTAGTTATTTTATGTCGGATGAGTTTGGCTGGTGTGATGTATTACTAGGCGCCATGCTATATCGGCTTGATGAGATGCAAATAGAGTTGCCTACTCACTTATGTCGTCCTTTGATTGAATATCAAAAGCGCCTATTTGAGCGCGAAAGCTTTTTACAAACTATAGAATAAATAAATTTAAACTATAAAAGAGGTTACTATGACAGAAGAGCTGAACTTGACCCCCACTCGTCCTTATATGATCAGAGCTTTTTATGAGTGGTTAGAAGACAATGCTCTAACTCCCTACTTGCTCGTTGATGCCACGCAAGACAACTTAGTGATTCCAACAGAGCACGTTCAAGATGGTAAAATCGTATTAAATATTGCTAGCCAAGCTACAGGCAATATGAATATCGACAATAACTACATTAATTTTAATGCCCGTTTTGGTGGGGTGTCTCGCGAGTTATGGATTCCTATGCAGGCTGTGATGGCACTTTTTGCTAAAGAAAATCAGTCTATTGCCATGCCTTTTGACCCCTCAGAATATGATAACTTTACCCCTGAAGAGCCTGAGCCTTCTAAACCTAAGCCTCCCTCTAAAGCAGAGACGGTTGAGCGAGCTAAAAAAGCAGGGCTAAAAATCCTAAAATAATCAGTCAACTAGCAACCAAAAAAATTGGCTGTAATAAGTTAGACTATCTTAATATTTAAAAACCGTTGATAATATAAAGGTCTCTTTTTAGAGGCCTTTTATTTGCGCTCAATAAATAGTTGTCATGTTATGAAAAACCAACCACCTCATTAACTTATTGTGTGATAAAACATGCCCAGTTATTACATTACTCCGGACATACTAATTTACCTATTTGATATGGTCGGGGTTATTGCCTGTGCCATTGCCGGCACCCTACTCGCCCAGCATAAGGGATTTGATATTGCAGGTTGTATCTTGGTCTCTATGGCGAATGCCATCGGCGGTGGTACCATCCGTGATGTGATAATCGATCGCCATCCGCTGTTTTGGATGACAGATTTAAACTACATCATTGTAATTACCATTACCTCATTAATTCTGCAAATATTCTTTCATCTGTATCATAAAATCGATACTGCATTAAAGTTTTTTGATGCCATTGGCCTTGCCGCTTTTAGTGTCATTGGTCTAAAAGTTGCTCTCTCCCAAGGCGTTGCCCCTGCCATCGCTGTTTTAATGGCGGTCTGTACTGCTATTGTCGGGGGTATGGTTCGAGATATTATTTGTAATGAAATTCCTTTGGTGCTACAAAGAGAAATTTATATCACCGCAAGCGTGATTGGCTCATGCTGTTACTTTGTCATGCAAGCGCTTGGTGTCGATCCAGGGGTTAACGACTTATTAACCTTGGGTATTATATTTTTCGTTCGTATCTTGGCACTTATCTTTGATTGGCACCTACCTTCTATTCGCTTAGTCGATTAATAGCTTAGTAGTTTGTAGAGCAATAAAAAGCCTAAACGTCACAGTTTAGGCTTTTTATTTGTTATCAACTAATCCGCATTTAAGGCACTATGTGAGTCACTGCCAAATCTTTGATCATCATTTGGATGTTTTGATTGCCATTCCACTCATTGATATTCAACTCAAATAATACATGCACCTCTTTGGCCCGATAATCCCATTTATCTGTATCGTAGTTAAACCAAATGGCATCTACCGGATACAGCACGCCAGGATATTTTAAAGAAAGCTTTAAATGCTTATCTTTTAGAATTCGACTGTCTAAAACTTCAAATAGACCATCAAATTGTGGGGCCACAAAGCCATGACCCCAAATATGACTGTGAGTTAATGCTTCAACAAATTGCAGACTAAAATCGTCTGCTATCAGCTCCCCATCAGTAAACTGCTCTTCTTCAAATAAGGAAGGCTCTAAACTTTGCATTAACCGCTCAAAGGCTTCAGAAAAGCGCTCAAAATGCTTCTTTTTAAGCGTTAGACCGGCAGCCATAGCATGACCCCCAAAATGAGTAATCAGTTCAGGATCGCTCTCTGCTATGCTCTCAATGGCGTCTCGAATATGTATCCCTGGAATAGATCGGGCTGAGCCTTTAATGGCATCCTCATCGCCGACTTTGGCTTCATCGGCAGGAGCAAAGACGATCGCAGGTCGATAGTGGGTTTCTTTTAGGCGGCCGGCAACGATACCAATGACCCCTTGATGCCAATCATCTTGATATAAAATAAGACTGCGTAAGCCACTTGCCTTTGTTTTAGCTTCAACTGAATCTTTTACATCCGTACTGGCGGACTGTGAGTCATCAGATAACTGTAGCTGGCGTAAGATATCATCGGCTTGCTCACGCATGCCCCCCTCTACAAAACGGCGCTCTTTGTTGAGCTTATCAAGCTCAAATGCCAAACGTTTTGCCTCCTCCATACTGTCTGCCATCAAGCATTCAATACCAATACGCATATTGTCCATACGCCCAGCTGCATTGATACGAGGTCCAATGACGAAGCCAAAGTCTTGAACGGTCATCTTTTGTGGATCACGGCCAGCAAGCTCGAGCAAGGCTAAAATGCCTAATGAACAGCGACCTTCTCGTATTGCCGCTAAACCATGCGCCACCAAAGTTCTATTGTTGTGATCTAATACCCCAACATCAGCCACAGTTCCTAGGGCTACCAAATCTAAATAACGGCTTACCTGAGCACTAGAGCGCCCTGCCTCACGGCGATATTTAGACAATCGACCCAATAAATAAAACGCCACACCTACGCCAACCAAAGCTTTACTATCAAATTCACATTTCAATTGGTTGGGGTTAACCACAGCGTGTGCTTCAGGGTTAGGTTTGGTAGTTAAGTGGTGGTCAGTGATTATCACTGTAATACCATTTTCTCGTGCTTTATCGACCCCTTCATGGCTGGAAATACCATTATCCACGGTGACAATAATGTCAGGAGCATATTCATCAATCCCCAACTGCACAATTTCAGGGGTTAATCCATAACCGTACTTGAACCTATCTGGCACCACAAAGTCAACTTCTGCGCCCATCTCCCCCAGTACTCGCATCATTAAAGCGGTACTGGTTGCGCCGTCACAATCAAAGTCGCCAACGATCAATATGCGCTGCTGACTTTCGATGGCTGTGTCTAAAATCTTTACCGCTTCGTCGATATCTTTTAATCCATCAGCCGGTAGCAAGGTAGATAACCCATAATCTAAAGCCTCACTACTTTTGACACCGCGGGCTAAGAACAGGCGAGTTAGAGTTGGAGAGTATTGATATAAATTTTGTAAGCCTTCAGGCAAATCAGCAGGGAGCTTTCCAGTAAATCGTGGGGTCAAATTCAACATAATTTTATATAGTTAACTCATTAAGGGGGATAGGAAACAGTAAGTTCAATTAAAACAGCAAGTCCAGTTAAAGACGATTAGGGCAATGGCTTAATTTTTAAATTAAAATTATAATTTTTTACAAAACTTACGCGGTTAGGCGTTGTAGATACAAACTCGCACTTGTGTCAAACTAAGGATTCTTTAAAATTCCTACTATAAACCAATAGCTTATTAATTGAACTGTAAATTTTCAAAGACAGTAAATTCTCAAAGACAATAGAAGACTAAGCTTTCCTATTAAGTCTTTATATAATCTGTCTTAATAGCAGTTTCTTACATTAACTCTACTATAAGGATGCTTCATGATAACTCTTCCTGCAGCTGAAAAACTACCAGAAACCATTGATCCTGACTTAAACCTAGAAAAGATCAAAAAAGAATGCCAAGAAATGGTTAAAAAACGTGCTAAATATTCTGCAGGTGCTGCCATTATCCCGGTTCCTTTCGTTGACATCGCAATCGATGCTGGCATCTTAACCCAACTGCTTCCAGAAATCAGTGCTCGTTTTGGTCTAATCTCTGAGCGTGAATCTGCTATCGACTTAGATGCCAAAGAAATTCACTGGAGCGAAATGAAAAACCGTGCGGTAGATTTTGCCGGCTTAATGGCCACTCGCGGTGTGGTGAAAAAGACCGTACAGGGTTACGGCGGACGTATTGTGGCCAAACAAGTAACCAAGTTTATTCCATTAGGCGGTCAAATGGTTGCGGCTACTATGGGTTATATGATTTTCAAAAAGATTGCTAATGACCACATCAATCAGTGCTATAAGCTAGCCAAAAATATTCAGCAAAATCAGCACAGTCAAAACGTTTAATCTTTATCCGATTTCTTAGCTAATTTAAGCCGCTAGAATACACAAGGCCCCCATAATTAATTATGGGGGCCTTGTTAGTTTTCATATGGTTTTGATATAAGACTAAGCAGTTAGAAGATATTGGTTAAAATTAGGTAACTGATCATAGACATGGTCGCTGCTGCAGGTAAAGTCACTACCCAAGCTAGACCAATTGGCTTCATCAGACCCCAGCTGGTGTTCTTATTTACCATACCAATACCCAATACCGCACCCACTAATACGTGAGTACTTGAGACTGGTAGACCTAACATAGAAGCACCCATTACCACGGCCGCTGCTGATAATTCAGCTGAGAAACCAGAAGCTGGATGCATTTGCGCTAAATTGGTACCAACCGTTTGAATAACTTCTTTACCAATGAACCATAAGCCCACAATTAGAGCCACACCAAAGGTAACCATAACAGGGGCAGGTACGGCAGCTTCACTGGCGATAGCGTTAGTACGAATAACGTCCATAATCGCAGCGAAAGGACCCACCGCGTTGGCAATATCATTAGCACCATGACTAAATGCAAAGCCGGCAGCAGTAAAGACCTGCATCCAACTAAATAGAATAAAAGTCGCTCGAGTTAGATCCTCTTTTTGCTTACCTTTAATACTCTTAGTGTAGATATAAGTGGTTAGCCAAATTAGGGCACCCACCATGATCATTAACAAGAAGCCATGTAAAGAAGTCAGCGTCATCTTCACATTACTTAGGCCCTTGAACACAACCATAGCCGTCATTACCACACCGCCAAACGCTGCAATTAAAGGCACCCAATGACGTAATGCTTTTAGGGTGTCAATACTCGCTCTTTCGCGTTCAATATCATAAAGCTCTTGGTAGTAATCCGTCTCTAAGTCGTCACGCTCTGTGTCTTCATCTTTATAGATTTCTTGGTCACGAACCATCTTTGAGGTATAGGATATCTGCAAAGATTCAGCCAGCTCGTTTAACCACTCTTTATGACGCTTTTTAAGGG
Organism: Psychrobacter pasteurii; assembly: GCF_900162815.1. GTDB lineage: Bacteria > Pseudomonadota > Gammaproteobacteria > Pseudomonadales > Moraxellaceae > Psychrobacter > Psychrobacter pasteurii. Next base: position 89,500 of record NZ_FUGD01000087.1, read on the forward strand.
CTTTTTTCGCAGCTTTCAACTCTTTCACACGCTCTTCTGCGCGGTCGTTATAAGCTAAGATATTGACCTTAATTTGACCATAAAGAAGGTAAGCTAAGACGCCGCCCAATAATGGAGATAGGATCCAAGAGATGGCAATCTGCCCCACTTGGTCCCACTGTACCGTTGATAAAGCGGTTTCGGTACCGCCAATCTGAATACCCATTATTATGGAGCTCCCCACCACGCCACCAATAATTGAGTGGGTAGTAGAGACAGGTAACCCCTTTTTGGTAGCAAATAGCAACCAAAATGCTGCAGCAATCAAGGCTGACAACATCACATAAATAAATAAGTTAGGGGTAACTGCTGGACCTAAGAGTTCTAGATCAACGATGCCTTTACGAATGGTGTCAGTAACCTCACCACCGGCAATAACTGCCCCAGACACCTCAAAAATAGCAGCAACCGCTAAAGCTTGGGGGATGGTTAACGTACCTGCGCCTACGGACGTACCAAATGAGTTTGCGACATCGTTACCGCCAATATTGAAGGCCATAAAGATGCCAAATACAGTGGCGACGATAAACAGCGTAGTTTGTTGATGGTTAGTATAATCTAGACCCCACCATATAAAGTAGGCCGTAACTGCAAAAAGGAAAATACCAAAGGTGTAGTTAGCCTTTGCTGATCCCTTAAAGTGGGTACCACTAGGTGTAGTTGACTTTGGAAGCATGATATTTCTGAGCCAATCGGAGGTGAAAATGTAAAACCCCGAGAAATCGGGGCTTCAATGAATTAAAACAAGTCCGTTTGATCGAGACAATTACCAACCCTACGCTACATAAGGCTTTAAGCCTATTTTAGCGTAAGGTTATTAGCATTATTTGACAGGCGTTTATGCCCATTATAAATAAATTCTGTCTATTATACCCTTGTCAGGTTGAACTTGAAACAGCTGTTTTTTTAACCTCAAATTTTAATCACTTTTTCAAGTTGCGCAATGGCATGGTCCAATACCGCCAATCTTGCCGTTCGCTTATCATTGGTAGCCACAACATGCCAAGGGGCATTCTTCGTATTTGTCCGTGCCAGCATATCTGCAGCTGCTTGCACATACTCATGCCACTTATCGCGATTGCGCCAGTCATCTTCGGTCAGTTTAAACTGTTTGTGTGGCGTCTCTTTTCTTTCCTCAAAGCGCTCTAGCTGCTCTTGCTTATCTATAGCCAGCCAATATTTAAGAATAATGGTTCCTTTCGCAGCCAAATCACGCTCCATGCGATTGATTTCCTCATAAGCGCGTTGCCAGGCGGCCTCACTGGCAAAGCCTTCAATTCTTTCTACCAGTACGCGGCCATACCAAGTCCGATCAAAAATTGCGATTCGACTCAAGCGCTCTTCTTTTAAGGTTGGAGAGAACTCAGGCATACGCTTCCAAAATCGCCACAAATAAGGGTGTTGCAGCTCAATGCGATTTGGGGCAGAGATATTATAAATCTGATACTCACGAGGGTCTAATGGAGCAACCAACCGCTTAATAGCCCCTCCTTTACCTGCCGCATCCATGCCTTCAAAGGCAAATATCACATGATGGTTGGTGGGCTCGTCCTCCCCGTCTTTGCCTCTATAATCAGCTCGGGCACGTAACAGTTCAGCCAAGCGCTGTTGCTTTTTAGCCAACGCTTTTTGATAATCAGTTTTGCCTATATCCGGATCATCAATATCAGTTAGCTTATCTGGCACATCTGCCCACGAAAACGCCGCATTGATATTACGACTAATTTCAGATACCAAAGGATGTTTACTGTCATTTTGATGACTGCTTAATAAAGCGCTTTGAGTGGCATGCAACACCTCATGGCAAAAATGCAGATTGGCTTCTTCTGAATAGCCTTGATCCTTATAATCCTTTTTCGATTTATTTTCGGTAATATCTTCAGGCTCACTGCCATCAATGATGACCCAGTCTTGCTGCTGACTTAAGATAACTTTGGCAATTTTATTAAAGCGTTTGACTTTCTTTTTACTCTGCCAGTCCATGTGGTACAACCATTCTGGATCTTCTTTATCGTCTTTTATACGGTGCTTTAAAGTATCTTCATCTATATGAAACCAACATTTTAATAGCTTGGTGTGGTTGTTCATTAGATCAAGCTCAAACTCTGCCAATAAATCCAGCTGATGACGCAGATAAACTTCCCATGTTTTAAATCCATCTTCCTTATCATCAGACTTATCCTGCTTCATCAGCCGTAGTGCGCCCTCAATTAGGTCAGCATACCAGTTACCAAAGTACGCAGTTATATTGCCATGACGGGGCAATTTCGCCACGTGTGGCTGCCAGATAGGCTCATATTTACTGGGTATCGTACCAATCGTGGCCTCAACGTTTAACAATCTTGGGTCTACCCACTGGCGTAACTGAGTCACGGCTGCCCCTTTGCCCGAATACTCCATACCATTTACTAGTACCAATAGACCCGTGGCTTGCCCTTGCTGACGGGTTTCACGCAAGGCATATTGCGCCTTCACCAGCTCTAAGCGTAACTCATCTTCATCCATATGGAATTTGCTTAAAGGGTCAGCATTAATACGCATCTCTTTGCTTTCATTCTTATTATCTTTAGACATTTTTTCATCCTTTAAAATAAATCACTACCTGTTATCAGACTTATACAGGCTTTGAACCTAAAATTCGTGGTAGGCTTTGATATTATGTAGCGCTTACATATAGTATTATCACAATTAAAATTAGGTTTGATAAAATAAAGCCAAATTGTATTGGCATCACTATAATGCATACGCCAAATACAATGCCATAGATTTATGACAACGAATATCGCTTGCTACATAATTCATATTTAACTCATACCAAGTTAACTGGCATATTTTTGATTAATTGATTTTATTTTGTCTACAATTTTTATCTTTATCTAACTTTGTTACTAGTATTTTCATAGTTACTAAAATTTTTCACATAAAATAATTTACTAACCCGAGTCAGGAGTTTTCTATGTCTGCCCTATCCGATTTAAGTGTTGAGTTAAAACAGTTTTGGGAGCTACCCCATCATAATGACCCTAAGCTTGCAACAAAATTAGCAGAAGTCCAAAGCTGGCAAAAAGACCGTATTCGCAATACCCATGCTGAGCTTTTTTCTCAACCAAAAAACAAACCGATGGCAGACTACTTTTTAACCCACTTATACGGCGGCGATAGCTTAAATCAAATCGTCAGTCAGCTTGAAAAAATTGTACCAAAAGCACAAAAAGTTGAAAAACTGGCCCCATCAAATGCTTTAGAAACAGGGACTTTAGGTGTAGAAACTGCTATCACCTCAACCAAGCTTGATCTTAAATTGGCTCAGTGGCTAAGTGATAATGACCTTGAGGTTAATGAAGCCAATATGAAAAAAGCTTATTTGGCCGTTAATGATGAGGCCGCTCGTCGTCAGCAAATCGAAGATTTAAAGCAAGTGTGCTACCGCAGTGATAAATACTTAAACTCATTTATCGTACAAAAGTCTTTTAAACTGGTCAAAAAACAAGCTTACAAACGTAATCTTCAGCCTTTATACGACTTTATTGATGCCGGCTTCTCAGCCATGAAGCCCCTTAAGAGTGTGGGCAGCTTTATTGATCCTTTCTGTGAGCGTGAGCTTGCTATTATTGACGAAGTACATCACGGTGCCTAAGTGTGCTTACCGCTGCCTATCTAGGTAAGCAGCCCTTTACTATTTGATGTATTATAAGTGTCATCAAGCCCCCTTTACTTTTGGTTAGCAATTAAGCAGACAATAGGCGCATAGCCCTATTACACTTGTAGATTAATCACTCAACTTACTCTACACTTGATTGCTAACCTCTCAGTACTATTTAATGAATAAATACTTAATGTATAAATACTAAAATCAGGATCTATAATGAGCCAACCCAATAACCAAAATAACGACACTGCAAGCCTGCAAACTAAATTGGTCCAAGACACCATTGACCATACTCATCAAACCAATGCCAAAGTGCAGCAGTCGCTACAATCTAACTCTGCTAAGCAAACCGTATTAAATGAGCAGTTTAGCGATATCTCTCAGTTACCTGAAGGCACACCACAAGGCCAACAGACTACCCGTCCTTTTAACGCAGACCAAACTGAACCAAGCAGCATTCAGCCTACTCAAAGTTTTGAAGAGTTAACCGGCCAACGTGAATTGCCTCGTTTTAACCCAAAAGATGATATCAATAACCCGCATACTCCTGATACCGACGGCTTAGAAGAAACTCACTTCGGCTATAAAAAAGTTAAAAAAGCGGAAAAACAAGCAAGAGTGGCCGATGTATTTACCTCTGTGGCTAAGAAATACGACATCATGAATGACTTGATGTCTTTTGGTATCCACCGCTTATGGAAACGCTACACCATCAGTTTGTCAGGTGTGCGTGCCGGTCAGCATGTGCTAGATATCGCAGGCGGTACAGGCGATCTGGCCAAAGCATTTAGCCGTGAAGTGGGTCGTAACGGGAGAGTGGTTTTATCAGACATTAACGCAGCCATGCTAGATGTCGGACGTGAGCGCTTAATCAATTCGGGCTGTAACAACGTTGATTTCGTATTAGCAAACGCTGAAACCCTAGCCCCTTTCGAAGATGAAAGCTTTGATCTATTAACCATCAGCTTTGGTCTACGCAACGTAACCGATAAAGACGCGGCTTTACGTGCTATGTACCGTGTGCTTAAGCCAGGTGGCCGTTTACTTATCTTGGAATTCTCTAAGCCTATTTTTGAGCCTTTATCAAAAGCATACGATTTGTACTCATTTACTGCCTTACCTCTTATGGGTAAGATTGTGGCCAATGACTCAGAAAGCTATCAGTATTTGGCCGAATCTATTCGCATGCATCCTGATCAGCAGACACTGAAAAATATGATGGAAAATGCAGGCTTTGTGAACTGTGATTACCACAACCTAACGGCAGGTATCGTAGCCGTTCACCGTGGCTTTAAAAAATAAATCACGGCAGTAAAATCGGTACTGGCGTCTCTTTCACAGCTACCAGACTCAATAATTTTTTAGGCGGCGATTTATGATTACAGTTCTAATATTAACCGGCATAGAAAAGCTTATAAACTTTGCTATTTTAAGTGATGAGATCACCAAGTCTGGGCTATCTCCTCTATCAGGTAAAGTATTACGCTTAACTATGGCCATGCCTGAATTTAGTATTGATGTGCATTTTAACGAAGATCACATCCGATTTGAGCCGGTCTCTCAAGTTGAAAGTGTGTTTGAAACGCCAGGTACTGCAGCCAACTCTGAAAGAGAACAAGCTTGGCAAGAGTACGTTGCTATCGGCAGTAGCCAGCCAGACTGTACCATTAAAGTGGAGAACCCGGCTGAGCTGATGAACCTTATGCGAGATGCCAGTGGCAACCTACCCATTGAAGGCGATTATCGCGTCTTAATGCAGGTCAAACAACTGGTTTCTGGCTTTAATCCAGATATCGCAGGCCAGCTTGAGCCTTTAATTGGTCCTGCTCTTGCGATGCAGCTTAACCTGTTGATTAAGTACTTAAAAGGTAACGTACGTCATACCGCCAAGCATGCTTTTAATGATGTGGCCGACTGGGCCAATGAGGTAGCGGGTAATCAACCTCCTGACCCTGTTGAAGAGCAAGAAGCCAATAATCTAAAACAGCAGCTTCTTAAACTACGTGCCGATATCGAGCGTGAAGAAGCTCGACTGGCGATGATCAAGGCTGAACAGGCTCGTCTTAAAGGCGACAGCCAGTCTTAAAGTAGAGGCCAGTTTACCTCCTCACAAGCAAAACTATAATTACCTGCTTAACTATTACCTACTTAACTAAGCCATCTTAAATTTAAGGTGGCTTTTTTTATGGGTTTATATTTGCAGATAATTTCAGTCAATTTGTCTTATCTAACCGGCTTCAGCCATTCTTAAAATGGTTCTCCCGTGGTATCATTAATGACAATTATTTAAGCTGATTAAGACTCCGTAGTGAGTCATTGCTTTCTTTATACTCCTGATATGGGTTGCTCCACATGCTGTTATCTCATCGCAAAAGACTACTCGAGCTTTGGCGCATCGCCGCTCTTCACCGCCTTGACACTCACCTTCCCATAGAGGACGCTCCCCAGCTACAGTCTGTGGCACGTATGATCAAATCTCACCCTGCAGCTTGGGGTAAGAAGCATCAGCCCAATGGTGTGAAGTTTGCTTTAGAAGAAATGGGGACCTTGTTTCTTAAACTAGGTCAGTTGTTGTCTACTCGACGAGATCTAGTTACCCCTGAGATTATCGAGCAACTGGTTCAGCTTCAGGACCGAGTCAAACCCTTCGATGTCAGTATTGCTATTGCCCAAATTGAAGACCCAAAATTTGGTCTTGGCAAAACCATTAACGAGCTTTTTTCTCGCTTTGATACCAAGCCTTTAGCCGCCGCTTCTATTGCTCAGGTACACACGGCCGCCTTGCATGACGGCCGTGAGGTAGTAGTCAAAGTGGTCAGACCTGATATTCGTGAGCGTATTGTCTCTGACTTCGAGTTATTACGCGACATGGCACAGTGGGCCTCTGCTCGTCTAGAGGCGGCACGTGCCGTGCGTATTATTGAGGTGGTGGAAGACTATCGTCAAATCATGCTAAATGAGCTGGACTTAACCTTTGAGGCGGACAATACCACTAAGATGCGTAATAACTTCTTAGGCTCCTCAATGATGTATGTGCCAGAGGTTTATGCCGACTCAAAAAGCGTGATGGTGATGGAGCGCATTGTGGGTGTGCCTATCTCGCATACTCATGTGTTTGATGAATTGGGCTATGACCGTGCTGCCTTAGCCGAAAAAGGCTTAACCATTTTCTTCACGCAAGTTTTCCGCGATAACTTCTTCCATGCCGACATGCATCCAGGGAACGTCTTCGTTGAGACCTTGCCGGCAGATACGCCAGAGCCGTATCGCTTCTACCCTAGATATATTGGCCTAGATTGCGCCATCATGGGTGAGCTGTCAAAAGACGATCAGATGATCGTGGCACGCATGCTATTAGCGGTAATGAACAACAACTTCAGCAACTTGGTAGACATTGTCAGCCGAGCGGGTTGGATACCGCCAAACACCGACAAGCATGCCCTAACCCGTGATATGCGCCGCACAGTTGCCCCGATGGTATTGAAGCCTATTAATGAAATAGACTTCGCTGGTGTATTGATGCAAATTTTAGACATTGCTCGTCGCCACCACATGAGTATTCCGCCACAGCTTATGCTGCTATTAAAAACTTTGGTACACGTTGAAGGTCTAGGTCGCGACTTATATCCAGAGCTTGATATTTGGTCATTGGCCAAGCCGATTTTGACCGGTTGGGTAAAAGAACAGCTCGATCCTGCCCGCAATATGCGTGAATTACGTGAACAACTTCCTGAGTTATTATTATCAACCGCTCAAGTACCAAAGCTATTAGATCAAGGCTTACAAAGTATGGCCTCACAAGGGTCAAGACAAGACCAGCAGCTGCGTGAAATTCAGCAAATCCGCGCCGATATGCTAAATGACAGACGCAAAGACTGGATCGCTCTAGCAGGCTTTGTTATCAACGTAGCTATTGCCACGCAAGTTATCGCTTGGCTATCGCCGATATTTTATATATTGGCCGTATTATTTGTACTGTGGCGTATCTTAGGCTAGATTCTGTCTAAGCTTGCGTTTCAACCCAAGCTGGCAGCGAGCAACTATTGTCAAAATAATGACTAAGGCTTATAAGGCTGTCAGCTTATACCCAACTCCCATTCTTTAGATATCTTAGTGAGTGTTAACCATGCGTCATGCCTCAATTACTCTAAACTCTGCCGCTTTAACTCATAACTTAAATCGAGTCATCAACAAAATCCCTGAAAAAACCCAGGTTTTGGCAATGGTTAAAGCAGATGCTTACGGTCATGGTGTCAGGCACTGTGTCCCCGGTTTACAGCAGGCAGATGCTCTAGGCGTGGCTTGCTTTGATGAAGCAAAACAAATTCGCGATTTAGGCTGGCAAAAAGGCGTGGTGCTTATCGAGGGCGTATTTAGTCAACAAGAATGGGCGGAATCTATTGAAGCCAAATGCCAGAGCATTGTTCATCATCAAAACCAAGTGCAGTGGGCTTTAGAAAACCTACCCGCCGCTGACTCTCCTTGCCGAACTATCTGGCTGAAGTTAAACACTGGCATGAACCGCTTAGGCTTTGAGCCTGAAGAGATTGTAGCGGTAGCAAAAACACTGGTTGATGCGGGATACAGCCTCATATTAACCAGCCACTTTGCCAATGCAGATCGCCCTGATCACCCCTCTAACGCCAATCAGATTAAAGTATTTACTGACGCCTTAACCCAGTTAAGAGAGCAGGTAGATGACCATATAAAAGCCTCTTTATGCAACTCAGCCGGTATTATCAACTTCCCTGAGTGTCATTTTGACTGGGTGCGTCCTGGCATTATGCTTTATGGCAGTACACCTTTAGAGAGCATTAGTGCTCAGGAATTACAGTTAAAACCAGTGATGACTTTTTCGGCCAGTTTAATGGCCATTCATAACATTGCTGCCGGCGCTCCAGTAGGCTATGGCAGCCGTTTCGTTGCCAACCGCCCTATTGTCAAAGGCATTGTCAGCATTGGTTATGGAGACGGCTACCCTCGTGTGGTTGATGGCTCAGCTTGGGTCACTGTTAAGCCACAACCTATTGAGGCCGATAGTGATAACAGCACTGCGGCAAAAGCAGCGGTAAGCTATAAATGCCCAGTAATTGGACGCGTGGCCATGGACATGATTGCCATTGATTTAACCGAAGTGCCTAACCCTACTGTCGGCTATCAGGTAACCTTATGGGGTGATCCAGACAAGTCAGAGCCTAGCGTCGATGAGATTGCTAACTCAGCGCACACTTTAGGCTATGAGTTATTATGCCGAGTAACACAGCGCCCCACTCGTGTGGTGATTTAAGCCTCAAAGGCAACGGGTGACTGTTCAGATTTACTGCATTGAGATTAAATAACAGCGAACTGTTTTCACATAGCTAAAAAGTTCGCTATACTGAGAGTTTAGTCATTTATTTGTTGAAACCTTCTACCTAAATTAACCGTTATTTAAAGAGAGCCACATGAGCGTGCGTCATTTTTTAACTCTACTCGATTTATCTCCAACCGAGCTTGAAACCCTAATTAGGCGTGCAAGTGAGCTTCGAAAGATGCAACATGCTGGCGAAGTGTATCAGCCATTCGTGGGTCGTACGCTAGGTATGATTTTTGAAAAGTCCTCTACCCGTACCCGTATCTCATTTGAGACCGGTATGGGCCAGTTCGGTGGACACGCCATCTTCTTATCTCCCAAAGATACTCAATTGGGCCGTGGTGAGCCGATTGAAGACTCAGCTAGAGTAATCTCAAGTATGGTCGATATCATTATGATTCGTACCTTTGAGCACGAGAAAGTAGAGAAGTTTGCTGAATACTCGTCAGTGCCTATCATCAATGCGTTAACCGATGACTTCCACCCTTGTCAGTTGCTAGCAGACATGCAGACCTATTATGAGCACCGTGGTAGCATCAAAAATAAAATCGTTACTTGGGTAGGTGATGGCAACAATATGTGCTCTTCATTTATGGCCGCTGCCAATCAGTTTGGCTTTGAATTAAGAGTCGCTGCCCCTTACGGTTTTGAGCCTAACCCAGATTTAATGGAGAAGTTCAAACACTGTGTTAGCCTAGTAGAAGACGTTCAAGATGCGGCCAAAGATGCTCATCTAATCGTAACTGATGTCTGGGCCAGTATGGGTCAAGAAAGTGAGCAAAACACTCGCGCCCGCCGTTTTGCCCCCTATCAAGTTACCCCATCTATGTTAGATAAAGCAGACCCTGAAGTTTTATTCATGCACTGCTTGCCTGCCCACCGCGGCGAAGAGATTTCGCACGACCTACTTGATGACCCACGCTCTGTGGTCTGGGATGAGGCAGAAAACCGCTTACATGCTCAAAAAGCTTTAATGGAATTTTTGTTACAAGACAAAATCAAACTAAGCTAAATTGTCGCTGATGTTGATGCTGATAAATATAAAAAGGCTAAGCCCCTAATGAACTGAACCCCATAAGTTGGACACAACTTATGGGGTATTTTTATGCGTTACGACCTAGACTTTAAGATAAAAGTCATAGCATACTATAGGCAAGGACATACAGGAGCTGCCACAGCTAAGAAGTTTAATGTAAACCCACAATTTGTACATAAATGGGTGAAGCAATATCAAAGCGGTGGTATAGATGCTATAAAGCCAAAGATCAGTAAAGCCTACTATAGTCGCAAGTTTAAACACGAAGTGATTACAACGATGCTTAGCCAAGGCTTAAGTCAATCTGAGGTGGCATTGAAATTCAACATCAGCTCACCGGCATTAATAAGCCACTGGCACAAAGCATATCGGCAAGAAGGCATGTCTGGACTCACTTCTAAACGTCAAGGTAGAACCGCCATGAGTAAACCCTATATCACAGACAAGCCAGATGATGAAAAGACACTAGCAGAGCTTAAACGTGAGAATGAATATCTTCGTGCGGAGGTTGCTTACCTAAAAAAGCTGGATGCCTTGCTCAGGGAGCAGGAACAAGCAAGCAAAAAGCAAGGCTCATCGAAGGACTAAGGCAAGATTATCCTTTATCAGCTTTGCTAGACATCGCCAAGATGCCTAAAAGCGTTTTTTACTACCATAGAGCAAAGCTTGATAGTGGCGATAAATATACTGACTTAAAACAGCGTATCGCCACGCTATATCACCAGCATAAAGGCAGGTACGGCTATCGCAGAATAACAGCAGCGCTAAAGCAGTTAGGTAGCCATCACAACCACAAGCTCATTGCCAAGCTTATGCGTCATTTAAACTTAAGCGCACGGATTAGACGACAAAGGTATCGCTCTTATAAAGGCGTACAAGGCAAGATTGCAAAGAACCATCTAAAGCGCCAGTTTAATGCAGATCGACCAAACACACGTTGGCTTACCGATATCACTGAATTTAAAGTTGGCGGTCATAAGCTGTATTTATCACCGATACTTGATTGCTATAACAATGAGATCATCAGTTATACGCTTTCAAAGAGACCGACTTATGACTTGGTTAGTAAGATGCTAGATAAGGCGTTAGATAAGATAGATACGCACCAGAAAAACGGATTAATGCTGCATTCAGATCAAGGGTGGCACTATCAAATGAGACCGTTTAATAAGACGCTTAAACAGCACGGTATTAAGCAAAGCATGAGTAGAAAAGGA
>NZ_FUGD01000127.1 GCF_900162815.1 Psychrobacter pasteurii
CAAGAGACGTCCGTCAAGGGTGCAGATATTAGTCAGTGGTATTATTGGCGTTGGCAAATAGAATCTTATTTTAAACTGCTTAAAAGTGCAGGACTTCAGCTAGAGTCCTGGTTACAGCAAAGTGGAGACGCTTATTTTAAGCGGTTGTTAATTGCCTCTCAGGCTTGTACGCTCGTGTGGCGTATTATGCAAGCATCTGATAAACAGTCACAAGAGTTTGCTTTGTTTTTAGTGCGCCTCTCAGGGCGACAAATGAAACGGAGCAAACCAATAACCGCACCTGCTGTGATGGCAGGATTGTTCCAGTGGCTTAATTTTACCGAACTGGTAAATCATTATCCCCCTGACCAACTACGTGAATTCGCTGATGCCGCTAGTAAATTTGTGTAGATACCTATGCCCTGAAGTGGGTGGTTTTACGGCGACCGGTGATAAAGATAACTAATAAAAAAAGACGCTTTAAGCGTCTTTTTTTATTATATCCTGCTTTGTAAAGCAACGTATTTAGCTATACACCTAGCTTATTGCTGCTCATCTAGGTGCAGTAGCTGCTCGCTAATCCCCACTGTATTAAACCCGGCATCGACGAATAAGATTTCACCGGTAATGCCTGAGGCCCAAGGTGATAATAAGAATAAAGCGGCGTTGCCCACCTCCATTTGATCCACATTACGCTGTAAGGGAGCAATTTTGGCGTTGACATCCAGCATCTTACGAAATGACTTAATGCCACTGGCCGCCAATGTACGAATAGGCCCTGCAGAGATGGCATTAACTCGAATACCTTCTGCGCCTAAAGAAGAGGCTAAGTAGCGAACACTGGCCTCCAGACTGGCTTTGGCCATACCCATCACATTATAGTTTGGAATAACTGAGGTGCTGCCCTGATAAGTCAGGGTAAGTAAAGAGCCTTGACGCTTAGCTAACAACTCTCGTGAAGCACGGGCTAAAGCCACAAAGCTATACGCTGAAATATCATGAGCAATGGCACTGCCCTCTCTACTGGTTACGTCAGTAAAGTCACCGTTGAGCTCTTCTGCAGGAGCAAATCCAATAGCATGTACTACCCCATCAATGCCTTCTGCCCAATGCTCAGCGACAGCTGCAAAACAAGCTTCAATCTCTACATCAGACCCCACATCACAAGGCAGAACCATATCAGCTGCAAACTGCTCAGCTGCCATCTCTACCCGTTTTTTCATCTTGTCATTGGGGTAAGTCAAAATCAATAACGCCCCCTCTCTGTGCAGTGCTTCTGCAATTGCCCAAGCAATAGACAACTTACTGGCAATACCTGTCACCACAAAACGCTTACCTTGTAATAATTTCACAAACCACTCCCTTATTTTATTTTTTAATTGGCTTAGCCCAAGTCTTTTTGAGGGGCATTTTTTTGAATTCAATATCAAAAATAGAATAATAATACAAAAACTCAAAGTTAAACCACATTATGAGATTTTTTTATGCTGAACTGAAAAATACTCAGCTATTTTTCGACAAAGACCTTTACAATTTATTTGTAGCCGTTAAGCTATAGCATTCTTCTAATTTGCTACTAATAACTATGTGTGATTCTAATTCAAACGCTTCTAATTCAAATCTAGATGCAAGACTGCCTAGTCCTGATCTATACGCCAAACTTATTGCTTCTACTGGTGAGGACTTAAACCGTCCTGGCTTGTTAGATACGCCTACTCGTGCCGCAAAAGCATTCGGCTATTTAACTCAAGGCTATCATCAAACGCTTGAAGAAGTAACCAATAATGCCGTATTTCCGACCGATAACCCAGAGTTGGTTCTAATTCACAATATTGAGTTCTATTCACTATGTGAACATCACCTACTCCCCTTCCATGGTGTGGCTCATGTCGGATATTTACCCGATGGCAAAGTGATAGGTCTATCAAAAGTTGCGCGTATTATTGATATGTTCGCGCGTCGTTTACAAATTCAAGAGAACTTAAGCCAGCAAGTTGCTAATGCTATCATGGAAGTTACTGACTGCCGTGGTGTTGCTGTGGTAATGGATGCCTCTCACATGTGTATGATGATGCGCGGCGTTAACAAACAGCTGTCTAGCACACGCACAACGGCCATGTTGGGTGACTTTAAAACAGACATTCAGGCTCGCAATGAGTTTCTTGCAGCAGTACCTGCATCTAAAATCTAACTTCGCAACCCTTTCACTTTAAAGCTACGTTGCCAGTCTAAACAGATTAGCCAAATTCTTTACTTCGCACACTCGTATCGATAAGCAGTTTTGAATACGGGTGCTGCGGAGCTTGGAATAACCTCTCGGTTGTAGCAAACTCTACACACTCCCCCGCCTTCAGCACCATAATATTGTGGCATAAAGCTTGTACCACGTTTAAATCATGGCTGATAAAAATATAGCTGAGCCCATACTGCTGCTGAATATCTCGCAGTAACTGCACCACATCAACTTGCGTACTACTATCTAAAGCTGAGGTAGGCTCATCTAGGATAATTACCTTAGGCCGCATAATTAGAGCTCTGGCCAGTGCTACCCGCTGACGTTGCCCTCCTGATAACTCATGCGGATAACGATACGCAAAGCTGTGTGGCAGGTTTACTGTGGTTAATGCCTCTAAAACCGCCTGCTCTCGCTGCGCCTTACCTTCCCCTCTGATCAACAACCCCTCTTCAATGATTTGCATAACGTTGAATCTAGGATTAATGCTGGCGAAAGGATCTTGGAACACCATTTGAATGTTGGAACGGAATCGACGCAGCTCGCTATTGCTTAGGCTATTTATATTTAAGTTATCAATAATAATATCGCCATTTACTTTAGCCTGATTAGCTAGCAACCGAGCAAGGGCTAAGGCAATGGTGGTCTTACCAGAGCCTGACTCTCCCACAATGCCTAATGACGTACCTGGGTTAAGCTCAAAGCTTAACGCTTGGACAGCTGACATCCATTCACTCACCCCACCCAGAAGTGATTTCTTTTGTGGAAAAGCAACACAAAGCTGTTTCACCTCAATAACTGGTGAGTTCTCTTTGCTAGCACTGATCTTGAGTGCAGAACCAAAATCTTGACTGATTAATAGTTTTGTATAGGTACTTTGAGGATTATGAAATAGCGTTTTACTGTCTCCGCGCTCAATCACCTTCCCTTGCTGCATCACGATTATTTTGTCACTATAGCGGCGCACTAGGTTTAGGTCATGACTGATAAGCAGCATCGCCATGCCGTGCTGCTTCTTTAAGCGGTCTAGCAACTCTAATATTTCATGTTGAAGACTGACATCTAAGGCTGTGGTGGGTTCATCAGCAATGAGCACTTCTGGATTTTGAGCCAGCGCCATAGCAATCATCACCCGTTGCCGTTGACCTCCTGAAAGCTCATGTGGATAACGGCCTAGCTTAGATTCAGGGTCTTTGATATTGACATCATTTAATAGCTCAAGAATGCGCGGCTTGATTTGAGACTTTGGCGTACCCGCCATACGCAAACTTTCAGCAACTTGCTTACCTACCGTGTGCAAAGGATTCAATGCCGTCATGGGCTCTTGAAACACCATCGCAAGCTTTGTTCCCCGCACAGCTTTAAGCTGTTTATCGCGCATGCTCTGCTTTTTAATCGAGTAACTTGGGGATTGGTTAACCGGTAAAAGGCCCACTGATCGCAACTCAACTTGAGCTTCTATCCGCAAATCCTGTGGTAACAACCCTAGTAAGGCTAAGCTAGACAGTGATTTCCCTGAGCCCGACTCACCAACGATAGCCAGCGTCTCCCCTCGGTTTATCTGGTAAGACAACTTATGAACCAAGATATCATGATCAGCATAAATACTAAGACCATTGACCCTTAATACAGGGGCTGAAGAGACCTTAGAGGATCTATCTTCTACTTTAGGATGGGGATTCGTTAACGTATCAAGCATAGAATGACTCTTAAATAAAAGACCTAGCCTTAATTTAACTCAATTTCACCAAGAAACCTAGTAACTATCATGCCGTTCAACTAAGTCACGTTCCTTCTCTAAGCTTTTGCGAGGATAAAAACGTATCAACAACTTTATACTGCCCTGCCGTTGTCTCCTCACTATACATGGCTTGACGAAACGCATTTGAGTCTTCAATGCCTGACGTATACCAAGCAATATGTTTACGCGAAATACGGCATCCCGAATACTCACCATAAAATGCATATAACTCTTCAAGATGTGTCAGCACAATCTCACGCAGCTCATCAATTGTTGGACCGGGCAACATCTCGCCTGTTTGTAAATAATGCGCAATATCACGGAATAACCACGGCTGACCTTGAGCGGCACGACCAATCATAATCGCATCACAGCCCGTTTGCTCATACACCTCAATCGCCTTTTGTGGGCTATCAATATCGCCATTGGCAATCACAGGAATGTTGACCATGTCTTTCACTTCACGAATCAGCTCATAACGCGCCTGTCCGCCATATTTATCTTCACGCGTTCGCCCATGAATGGCAATAGCCGCAATACCGGCCTCTTCTGCACGCTTCGCCACTCTCAAGATATTCTCTTGACCATTTTCATACCCCAAACGGGTTTTTAGTGTGACTGGCGCATCAACAGCGGCAACGGTTGCATCTAATAATCGGGCAACCAACTCTTCATCTTTTAATAATGCGGAACCTGCCAGCTTACGGCATACTTTTTTTGCCGGACATCCCATATTGATATCGATTATCTGAGCGCCGTTGTCAATTTGATAACGTGCCGCTTCTGCGAGCTTATCAACATCAGCGCCAGCAATTTGTGCGGAAATCGGAGCAATTTCACCATCAAAGTTGGCTCGAAACAATGATTTCTTATGCGCATATAAAGTCGCATCTGCCGTCATCATTTCACTAACCGCGTGCCCTGCGCCAAATGACTTACACAACCGGCGAAAAGGATTGTCCGTCACGCCAGCCATTGGCGCAACCACAAGGCGATTTTTTACCTCAAGCCCACCGATATAAAGCGGCTGCAATAACGGGTGTTGGGTATTATCAAGGGTGTCATTTTGATTCAAGGTCATTTGCCACTCAATAGCGAAAGCTTAGTTGGTTAAGTGTTTAGATAAGTTACCAGAAAAAATGGCTCAATAAATAAAAAATAAAGGCCTGCCCTACTAAAGGCAAGCCCGTATTGTAAAGACTAACACTCAAAACTCAAGTTTTAATCGGTTACATCATCCATCTAGGTGGTGACAGTTGACGGCTATCTCTCTTTATCAAACTCACTTGTAGACTCAACAATAAGTCCTTCGTCATGCATTTCCATGCGCCAAGGCAAACTGTCTGGAGAGATTTCTAAGAAGTTCAGATACTTCTCAAACTGATCAACAATATCATTGATAACCGCATCAGACTGATAGCCATACAAGTCATAAGTCTGACCCCCACGGCGCAGATACACTTCCGCTCTATAATGATGCAGTTGTGATGGTGTCGACTTACCAACCTTGCCCTGTTCGTAATATTCAGGAATATCGTGCTCATCCAGTCGCACTTCGTAGCTAAAGTCGACCCCCTCGCCACGCTGTAACTGCAGGACGGCTCGGCTATTCACCTCATCATATTCAACCAGTGCATTCCAGCCCGAGTCATTGAACTTGTCTGCCACTTGATGCATGGCCGGATCAACCACCTCCCGTATATAAGCAAGCACCTCTGCTCTTTGTGGTTGCTTGGTTAAATAATCAATACGCTCACGCCATGCGCTGGGATGCAATAAATGAGGCGGCAAGCGGTTGTCTTGCGCCAAACTATCTGTACGGTGCTCTTCAATAATCAAGGCACGCCACATACCGCCCATAGAAATTAGCAAAATAATAGCGAATGGCAATGCACTCACAATCGCAACTGTTTGCAACGCTGTCAAACCACCGGCTAACAGCAGCACTGAGGCAACCACACCTTGTATCACCACCCAGAAAGTACGCTGCCATGCCGGGGTTGGACGACCGCCTGACGCAATCGAATCAATCACCAATGACCCCGAGTCAGATGAGGTCACAAAGAAGGTCATAATTAATAATACGGTCAAGTAGGACGCAATTTGGGTAAATGGCAATGCTTCAAACAGCTTGAACAGTGCAACAGACTTATCGGCTTGCACATCGCCAATGAGCGTATCTAGACCTTGCACCATGATTAAGTTCAGGGCAGTATCACCAAAGACCGCGAACCAGAAAAAGGTGAAGATAACCGGCACAAACAACACCCCCAGCACAAACTGGCGAATGGTGCGGCCACGGCTGATATTGGCGATAAAGGTGCCGACAAATGGTGACCAAGCAATGGTCCACGCAAAGATAAACAGCGTCCAGCTGGCAATCCAATCTCCGTGAACATACGCTTGCAAACTAAAGGTGCGCTCTACGATATTGCTTAAGTAGCTACCTGTGTTTTCCATAAATGCGTTGAGGATAAACACACTTGGACCGGCAATAAACACAAACACCATCAAGGCAGTTGCCAATACCACGTTGAGCATAGATAACCGCTTAATACCCTTATCCATACCTGCCAGTACGGAAACAAGCGCTGCCAATGTGATGATGGCAATGGTAATGATTTGTACGCCGGTGCCAATAGGAATCAAATCCGGTAATAGATAATTGAGCCCCGAGTTGATTTGCGATACCGATAAGCCAAGTGTCGTTGCCACACCAAAAATGGTTGCCAACAAGGCGACAACATCGACGCCATGACCAACAGGGCCATAAATTTTATCGCCAATCAAC
Organism: Psychrobacter pasteurii; assembly: GCF_900162815.1. GTDB lineage: Bacteria > Pseudomonadota > Gammaproteobacteria > Pseudomonadales > Moraxellaceae > Psychrobacter > Psychrobacter pasteurii. The sequence continues at coordinate 6,745 of NZ_FUGD01000127.1, forward strand.
GGGAATAAAGTGGAGCGCATTGAAAGTGGCAAGCCGTGCCTAAACCCAAAATAGGCTAAGACAAGACCGGTAAAGGTATAGATTGCCCAGGTATGAAGCCCCCAGTGAAAGTATGCAATCTGCATCGCCTCTTTGGCAGCAGCAATGGTTTCGGGAGTTGAATTCGGCGGTTCGGCAAAATGCACCACTGGCTCAGACACCCCATAAAACAGCAGCGCAATCCCGTAACCTGCTGAAAACAGCATCGCAAACCATTCGCTGAACTTATAATCTGGCTCAGCATGATCAGGACCAAGCTTAATATTACCGTAAGAGGAAAAGGCCAATACTAAAATAAAGATTAAAAACAGCGCCACTACCAACATATAAAACCAACCAAAAGTGGTGGTGGTATAGGTGAGAACTTGGCTAAACAGCTCTCCAGCAGCATCAGGATTTGAGATAGTACCTATCACTAACAGCACCAACACAATCACCGCTGGCGCAAACACAGGCATTAATATGGTGGACCTAGGGGGCTTTTTTAGCATGAGCTTTATTTTCCTTTTAGTAGACTAATCCTGATGGGTTATGGCATGCCGAAAACATCGTGCCAACTTTTCACTCTGCCATGTGAGTCAACAAAACAACAGGCATGAGATGTCGGCACAATGGGCAAACAGATAAAAATGACGTTGAAAGAACACATCAATTGGCAGTTTCACTTTAACTTCATAATAAAAAAGGGATTACCCTTATTTTCAAGGACAACCCCGTATTTTAAAGACTCACGATTAAATCTCAAGTTTAAAAAAGTTTGATAATGCAATCGCTCTATTTATCGAACTCGCTCTTACTTTCAACAATAAGCCCGTCGTCATGCTCTTCCATACGCCACGGCAGGCTATCTGGAGAGATATTAAGGAAGTGCAAATACTTCTCAAACTGATCAATAACGTCGTTAATGACGGCATCCGGCTTGTAGCCATAAAGATCATACGTCTGACCACCACGGCGCAAGAACACCTCTGCACGGTAGTGGTGAGACTGCGCCACACCGGCATCATCCGACTCATAATAATCTGGGACATCATGTTCAGCCAGTCGCACTTCATACCAAAAATCAACGTCCTCACCACGTTTGAGATCCAGATACACTCGACTATTAACCTCATCATAAGCCACATCAGTCGCCCACCCTTTTTGAGTTAATCTCTCTGAGACTTGCTCCATTGCAGGTTTAACCACTTGTTGAATGTAAGTTAACACTTCAATTTTAGTAGGCTGGTCGGTTAGATAATCCAGACGATCACGCCATGAGCCTGGATTTAATAAGTGAGGTGGCAGACGATTGTCTTGTGCCAAACTTTCTGTACGATGCTCCTCAATAACAAGAGCGCGCCACATACCCACCATCGCAATTAATAACACCACTGCAAAGGGTAAGGCACTGACAATCGAAACCGTCTGCAATGCTGATAAACCCCCTGCTAGCAATAACACAGACGCTAAAACACCTTGTATCACTACCCAAAATGTACGCTGTAACGCTGGAGTTGGTCGGCCACCCGATGCAATTGAATCAATTACCAATGACCCAGAGTCAGATGAGGTGACAAAGAAGGTAATAATTAACAATACCGTTAATGCAGAAATAAGTTGAGTCAGTGGCAAGGCTTCAAACAGCTTAAATAGTGCCACAGCCTGATCGGCCTGAACTTCAGCGATAAGCGTGTCATAACCCTGCTCCATAATCATATGAAGCGCAGTATCACCAAATACCGCAAACCATAAGAAGGTAAAGATACTGGGTACAAATAGCACGCCTAATACGAACTGGCGAATGGTACGCCCACGACTAATCTTGGCAATAAACATGCCGACAAATGGCGACCAAGCAATGGTCCAAGCAAAAATAAACAAGGTCCAGCTGGCAATCCAGTCCCCATGCACATAGGCTTGTAGGCTAAAAGTACGCTCAACAATATTGCCCAGATAGCTACCTGTATTCTCCATAAAGGCATTTAGGATAAATACGGTTGGGCCGGCAATGAAAACGAAGGCCATCAATGAGGTCGCAAGCACCATGTTTAGAACAGATAGGCGCTTAACCCCTTTATCCATACCCGCCAATACCGAAATTAAAGCTGCACCAGTGATCACAGCAATACTAATAATTTGCGGCATAGTGCCAATAGGTACCAAATCAGGTAATAAATAGTTTAAGCCAGCGTTAATCTGTGCCACAGACAGACCAAGCGTTGTTGCCACCCCAAAGATAGTGGCTAAAATAGCAATAATATCTACGATATGCCCCAGTGGCCCATAGACTTTGTCGCCAATGAGGGGATATAAAGTTGAGCGCATCGATAAAGGCAAACCTTGGCGATAGCCAAAATAAGCCAGTACTAGACCTGTAAAGCCATAAATGGCCCAGATATGGAAACCCCAATGGAAATAAGCAATTTGCATGGCTTCTTTTGCAGCGGCCACGGTCTCAGGGGTTGAGTTTGGCGGTGCTGAAAAGTGCATAATCGGCTCTGCCACACCATAAAACAGTAAGGCAATACCGTAGCCTGCTGAGAACAGCATGGCGAACCATTCTAGAAACTTATACTCAGGTTCGGCATGATCGGGCCCTAGCTTAATATTGCCATAGGACGAGAAGGCCAATACCACAATGAACATCAAAAAAAGCGCCACAGCCAGCATATAAAACCAGCCGAAGGTCGTTGTGGTGAACATCAATGCCTGATTAAACAGCTCACCTGCCAGCTCAGGGTCAGAGATGGTTCCGACAACCAATAACAGCAGCACAATGACTGCAGGTATGAACACCGGTATTAAAATGGTGGATTTGGAAGATTTAAACATATAATTTATTTCCTCTAAAATCACATTACCTGACAAAACCTGATAGCAGCCAAAGACGCAATCCAAACAAAGCCAGCTGGGCTGACTGTTTGCTTTTGTACTGTGCCTCAACCCACAATGGTTGACGTGACAGGGTGTTAATCGACCTCCACACAAAGTTGTTATTACAATTGAGATGTAAGTAAAATCGAGATGCAAGATGCAAGCTATGTTTTAAAAAACTAAGCTTAAAATTATTATTTCTATTTATTTATAAGGCATCACGTATTTGTGCTATTCCCCTATTCAACCCAACAGAACCTCATCATAAGTAATGAGTGATTGTTGTGGATATAGACTGAGCATCAAAATGTGTCATGCCAAGCAGTCCATATCCCTGATGTAGACACGGCGCTTTGTATTTCTACTCAGCGCCGTGTCCTTTATTTTATTAAGCCGCTTCTATGGCTTCTCTTAACTGTTTGGCCTGCTCTGCAAGCTCCGCCATATCCGCTTGCGTCGTCGCATGCTTGCCAAGCTCGTGAAAGTTTGCTGGAATCAAGTGTACATGGTAGTGAAATACCGTTTGACCCGCTTCAGCACCGTTAAGCTGCATTTGCATAATGCCATCACGCTCAAATACTTTGCGCTGTGCTGCCATGACCTTTTTAGCCGTCATGAACACGGCACTGGCATACTCAGGCTCTAGCTGCGATAACTCTACAGCTTTTTGTTTTGGGATAATCAATACATGACCTTTGGCCTGAGGCATAATGTCCATAAACGCCAAAGTTTTGTCATCTTCATAGACCTTATGACAAGGTAAATCACCCGCTATAATCTTTGCAAAAATATTGTCATCTTCATAAGTTTTTACGGTCATTTTTTAAGTCCTTATATTGTTTTGATTGTTTTTTTAACCCAACAAGCCGGCCTAAGATTAGACGCCTAATCTTCAAGCTTATAACTCTTTACAACTTTATTAATCCTCAACGCTCATTCATTCTTAAAGCATGTTTACCTTTAATATAGGCTCTTAAATTATTAAGCTTGGCTTGTTTGCATTTATTCAACACTAACTACTGACAAGTTGCAACCCTAATTATCTGAATGCGTGTGTGGCTTGCCAATAGAGTTATAAAAGTGGATATAAAAAAAGAGACCGCATTGCAGTCTCTTTTTATTGTCAATCTATGAGTAATTAGAACACTCGGTTTAACCCGTTTAGAGCAGCAACACGATAGGCTTCTGCCATCGTTGGATAGTTAAAGGTCGTATTAACGAAGTACTCAAGTGTGCCGTTAAGTTTCATTACTGCCTGACCAATGTGAATAATCTCTGAAGCATGGTTGCCATAACAGTGGATACCTAGGATTTCTAAAGTTTCACGGTGGAATAAAATCTTCAGTACTCCAGAACGCTCACCAATGATTTGGGCACGGGCGAGATGTTTAAAGAAAGCCTGACCCACTTCATAAGGAACTTTTTCATCCGTTAGCTCTTGTTCGGTCTTACCGATACTTGAAATCTCTGGAATGGTATAAATCCCTGTTGGCACGCTTGATACTGGCTCAGCATCTTGGTCGCCTACCATGAAGGCAGCAGCACAGCGACCTTGGTCATAAGCTGCAGAAGCCAGTGATGGCCAACCGATTACGTCACCCGCTGCATAGATATTGTCTATTTCAGTACGATAGGTATCGTCAACTTTTAACTGACCCCGGTTATTGGCTTTTAGACCAATTGCCTCAAGGTTTAGACTCTCAGTGTTGCCCGAGCGGCCGTTACTCCACAAGATGGCATCAGACTTAATACGTTTACCACTCTTAAGATGCAGAACCACATAATCATCATGCGTCTCTAACCTCTCAATTTCCTCTTTGTGTCTTACCAACACGCCAAACTGTCTAAAGTCATGCGCCAAAGCATCACTAATCTCTTTATCCAGGTAGCTTAGCAATGAGTCGTGGTTGTTAATTAAGTCAACTTTATAGCCAAGGCCAGTAAAGATAGACGCATATTCACAGCCAATGACACCAGCACCATAGATGATGATTTTTTTGACCACATAATCCATTTGTAGGATTTTGTCAGAATCAAACACACGAGGATGATCAAAGTTTAACAGATCTGGGCGATACGGACGGCTACCCACTGTGATAATGGCTTTATTAAAGGTGATGGTTTCAATGCCTAAGCCATCGGTAAGCTCGATCTGCAAGGTGTGATTATCCACAAAGCTTGCCCAACCATTACGCACTTCAATTTGGTTACGCTCATAGAAACGAGTATGGGTATCCACCTGATTGCGTACCACTTTACGAGCTTTAGTCAACACCTTGTTTAAAGGCACTTGGTAGTAATCTAAGCCTTGAGAAAATAGAGGGTCACGGCGGTAGTTAATTAAGTTAAATACCGACTGACGCAGTGCTTTACTAGGGATAGTACCTACGTGGGCTGAGTTGCCGCCAACTTGACTACGCGCGTCAACCACCACCACTTTTTTGCCAGATTTAGCCAGTTTCATGGCGGCAGCTTCACCGGCAGGGCCAGCACCAATAACTACGGCATCATACTCAAATTCGTGTTTATCGTTTTTGATACGCTCAGAATCACGGGTAAAGCCTGAATTAATACGGATACGGTCTTTGTCCAATGGACTAATTAAGTTGGGATGAAATAGATGATCTTCTCCTGAATCTGCTTTATCTTCAGACTCATTATTTGACGCAGGTGGCGCTACACTTGGTGCACTACCACTATCTTGGTTGGATACTTCGATATCTTGTTTGTCTTCACTGATATCGTTAGTTTCATCACCTTTACGTTTTTTTGACATATCATCCTCTTTAATTATGTACTTCTTCAATTTTTTTAGACCTAATTTTAGGCGCTGCATCATGTTGGCTCTATTATAACAACTTCGCCTGTTAAGTTCATGGCGAAAGTCACTATCCAATGCGACGTTTCAGCCCTGTTATTTGCAAAATTCTTGTGGCAATCTCTTCTACTGACATTTCTGAAACATTCAGGCTAGGAATATTTTGGGTCATGTATATCGCCTGAATCGCACGTTGCTCTTCTTCACACTGTTTATAACTGGCGTAACGACTCCCCGCTCTTCGTTCTTGACGAATTTTTTGTAGTCGCTCTGTATCAATGATTAAGCCAAATAATTTACCTCGATGAGGCTGTAGGGCTTTTGGCAGCTGATTATCAAATAAATCATCTTCTGTCAGTGGGTAGTTGGCCGCACGAATACCAAACTGTAAAGCCAAGTATAAAGAGGTCGGTGTCTTACCAGAGCGAGACACCCCAATTAGGATAATATCAGCCATGTCATAATGACGAGTTCGCGCCCCATCATCATTGTCTAAAGCAAAATGCACCGCATCGATACGTGATTTATAGGTTTCTGAATCCACATCATCGTGGGCATGACCGGAATGAGCATCAGGCTCTACTCCAATTTCATCAGTAATACGTCCAATCAAACCTTCGTACATATCAAGATTACAAGCTTGAGCAGAGTTAATAATCTCTCGAATATCTGGATCAACAATAGTGTCAAATACCAAAGGTAGAATCCCTGTGGTTTGATAAGCCTTATTGATATGCTCGACCGCTGCTTGAGCCATTTCTATGGTATCAACGTAAGGAATGACTCTCGTCTCAAAAGGCACACTAGCAAATTGGCTTAAGATTGAGCGTCCCAAGGTTTCTGCAGTAATGGCGGTACCATCGGATATAAAAAAAGCCACACGAATAATTTGCGGCTTATCTACTGCCAAAGCACTGCGATTTTGAATGGTCGGTTTTGCAGATAGTGAGTTGATTAGATTTTCCATAAAATTCCTCAGCAGGAGCGTATCTTGGTACAAGACTGTAGACAAAATGTCATATTAAATATATTTGGTCATATCTTAACAAATATTAAGGCATTGACTTCCTCCCCTCGCTAAACCGAGGGGATTCCTACCGCTAGACGGTCAAGCCCGACCGCAAGGATATTCTTAGCAGCATTGGTATCTCTATTATGCCATGTGCCACACTCAGCACAAGTCCATCCTCTTATTCGCAAACCTGCTCTACCTTTTGGACTACTGTCACTTATTTTATGGCAGCACGAGCAGGTCTGGGTAGTGTAACTCTCATTTACGATCTCAAGCTGACAACCTGCATGCTTGCATTTGTATTCCAGTTGTCGTTTAAGTTCAAACCATCCTGCATCGTATGTTGATTTAGCCAGCTTGGTTTTCTTATTGGTAAATGAGCGTGATTTAACATCACCGACCACAATTAAGGCGTTGCTCTGCACTAACTGGGTGGTGAATTTATGAATTAAGTCTAATCTTGTATTTTTAATTTTGGCGTGTATTGCTTTGACACGTTTTTTATTGCTAGCACGCTGGGCTACTGCTAATTTATGCGCCCATTTTTGCGTTTGCTTAATAGTAAGTTTATCACCCATTGAGGTAGTAGCAGACTCTTTTACGCCCAAATCAATTCCAACGCTGCCCTTACCACTTACTTGCTTAGGATGGTCTTTAACGGTAATACACGCATACCAACGATTACGACTGTCTTGTACTATCTCAAGCGTGTTGATTTGATATAGGCTTAGGTTGTAGCTATCGAATACCTCTATGATGAGCTTCTGACCTTTAGATAGCGATAGCTGTATGGTTGATTTCAGTCCCTTCTTACCTGTCTGCCTTGTTTGCAAATACTTGATAGCAGATTTTTTAAAAGGTATCCAACCTAGTGATTTACGCTTGGCATCAGGACGGTTGCTGCGCCAGTTAAGTTTGGCTTTTTTAAACTGTTTACGTGATTTAGCGTGAATCTCATTAATTGCTTGTAAGGTCTGACTGTGTAATCCTAAATACTCGCCACTTCCTTTGGTATACTCACTTAGATCATAAGCACTAAAAAACTTACCAGTACGGTTTAAATGCTCAAAGCAAAGCGCATTAACATAGTTCCACACGAAGTTCACTGAACCGCTTAGACGATTCAGCTCTTTTATGTGTTTGTCTTTAATGCGTAGTTTGAGGGTTTTCATATACTTAGTATGCCGAGGTTAATTTCAACTTACAACCCTTTAAGTACTACTCACGACAGTATGTGTCGCCTTATATCCACCCCCTGAAGTGGGTGGTTTTACGGCGACTGGTGATAAAGTGTTTGAGAAGCTTAACAATTATGCAAACCTCTACACTTTAATAGCTGTTCCCCTTAAAAAAGTATCTTTACTTGAGGAAATAGTTGTTGATACAATCAACACAGTGATGGCTCTGAGGTTTATGAGCTTATAACCAATAGTTTCATAATATTAATAAACATTATGAAAACGTTATAATATACAAATCATAAACCACCATAAATTTAATAAATATGATATATTTAGCAAATAATTAGTCCATTGCTTTCAACCCTTTGACCCCTGTAAACTACCCCTTCCCTATTTTCCCTCGTGGACTCCTAATTACTATAAATGTTATAGTTTGCCCACATCACATTACCGTGGATGACAAGCGTTAAGATTTCACCCTTATTTGACTGAATCAACAACGTTAAGCCAGCTGCTAATCACAGCAGGTGTTGACTGACTCAAACAGATAGTTAAAGAGTGATAATCCATACACAATTTAGATGAATAGCGGTATAATTTAGAAAAATAACCTTATTTCCTGGAGTTATCATGACAGCACCGCAAGTTATTACCCTTGACAAGTTAGGCAAAAACGACGTCGAAATCGTAGGCGGTAAAAACGCTTCATTAGGCGAAATGATTAGCCACCTATCAGATCTAGGGGTGAGTGTTCCTGGCGGTTTCGCGACCACAGCTGGAGCATTCAATAACTTCCTGACTGAAACTGGTCTTTTAGACAAAATCAACAACGAACTAAAAGAGTTAGACGTTGATGATGTTAAAAAGCTAACTGAAACTGGTGAGAAGATTCGTAAGTGGATCATCGAGCAAGAGTTGCCAAAATCACTTGAGCAAGAAATCCGTGACGCATTTGAAGTGATGAGTGATGGTGATGATATTGCCGTTGCTGTTCGCTCTTCTGCAACTGCCGAAGACTTACCAGACGCTTCTTTCGCAGGTCAGCAAGAAACTTATCTAAACATCCGTGGTATTGAAAACGTATTAATCGCTATTAAAGAAGTTTTCTCATCACTATATAATGACCGCGCTATCGCTTACCGTGTTCATCAAGGTTTCGAGCACGCTGGTGTTGCCCTATCAGCGGGTATTCAGCGTATGGTTCGCTCAGAAACAGGCGCAGCAGGCGTTATGTTCACCCTAGACACTGAAAGTGGCTTTGATGAAGTAGTATTCATCACTTCAAGCTACGGTCTTGGTGAAATGGTAGTACAGGGTGCAGTTAACCCAGACGAATTCTATCTATCTAAAGCCTTATTAGCAGAAAAAAGACCTGCCGTTATTCGCCGTAACTTAGGTAGTAAGCACCAGAAGATGATTTATGGTGACGAAGGCAGCACGACTCGTTCAGTGAAAACTGTAGAAGTGGAAAAAGAAGAGCGTAACCAGTTCTCTTTAACCAATGAAGAGTTGACTGAGCTTGCAACACAAGCCATCACTATCGAAAAACACTACGGCCAACCAATGGATATCGAGTGGGCTAAAGACGGTGATTCAGGCAAACTATTTATCGTTCAGGCTCGTCCAGAAACTGTTAAGAGTCGTCAAGACCGCAACGTTATGGAGCGCTACCTGATTCAGAGCAAAGACGCTAAAGTTATCTGTGAAGGCCGCTCAATTGGCCAGCGCGTAGGTTCTGGTAAAGTACGTATCGTAAACGACCTGAACGAGATGGATAAAGTTCAAGTTGGCGACGTTCTAGTATCTGACATGACTGACCCAGATTGGGAACCAGTAATGAAACGTGCTTCAGCAATTATCACTAACCGTGGTGGTCGTACTTGTCACGCAGCAATTATCGCTCGTGAGTTAGGTGTACCTGCTATCGTTGGTTGTGGTAACGCTACTGAAGTATTGACTGACGGCCAAGAAGTAACTGCTTCATGTGCTGAAGGTGATACTGGCTTTATCTACGAAGGTCTATTGGATTTCGAAGTTCAAAGTAACTCTATCGACGCTATGCCAGAGCTACCGTTCAAAGTTATGATGAACGTAGGTAACCCTGACCGTGCTTTCTCGTTTGCACAAATTCCAAACGCTGGTGTTGGTCTAGCTCGTCTAGAATTCATCATCAACCGTATGATCGGTGTGCATCCAAAAGCCCTACTTAACATGAACACTTTACCACGTGAAGTGTCTCAAGCTATTAAAGAGCGTATCGCAGGTTATGCGTCTCCAGTAGATTTCTACGTTGACAAGTTAGTTGAAGGTATCTCTACTCTAGCAGTAGCGTTCAGAGAGCAGCCAGTTATCGTTCGTATGTCAGACTTTAAATCGAACGAATACGCTAACTTAATCGGTGGTAAGTTATACGAACCATCAGAAGAAAACCCAATGCTTGGTTTCCGTGGTGCTAGCCGCTACGTTTCAGACAACTTCCGTGACTGCTTCGAGTTAGAGTGTCGTGCTCTAAAACGTGTTCGTGACGAAATGGGCTTAACCAACGTTAAGATTATGATTCCATTCGTACGTACTACTAAAGAAGCTGCTGAAGTCGTTGAAATTCTAGCCAAAAATGGCTTGAAGCGTGGCGAAAACGGTCTTGAGTTAATCATGATGTGTGAGCTTCCAACCAACGCATTATTGGCTGAAGAGTTCCTAGAGCACTTCGATGGTTTCTCAATCGGTTCTAACGACTTAACTCAGTTAACTCTAGGTCTAGACCGTGACTCAGGTATCGTATCTCACCTATTTGATGAGCGTGACGAAGCGGTTAAGAAGCTATTATCAATGGCTATCTCTGAGTGCCGTAAGCAAGGTAAATACGTAGGTATCTGTGGTCAAGGCCCATCAGACCATCCTGATCTAGCTTACTGGTTAATGGAACAAGGCATCAGCTCTGTATCATTGAACCCAGACTCAGTATTAGATACTTGGATGTTCTTAGCGAATGATGACAACGCAAACGCTAATGTTACAGCTAAATAATCTGTAAATACTTACTGTCATAATTTGTGGATTATTGGTGATCAATAGCCCTCATAGCGACCACAAAAATCAACTCTCATTGATTATTGTGGTCGTTTTCATTTAATATTCTAAATAAATATTAAAATTAATAATATTAATGCGCCTACTAAGGCCTTTAATTTTATAAAAAGGTTGTTATATTAATGCAGATTTATCTAGCTAGAAATCAGGTTCAAGCAGGCCCTTATACGCTGACTGAGTTAAACAATATGCTGGCTACCGGTCAAGTGGATCTTAACGATCTTATGTGGCACGCTGGTATGGAGCAATGGAAAACTGTGGGTGAAATGACCCAGGGTCAACTACACTATAATCCCAATGCCCCCACTGCAACCAATACCCCGCCAAGAAGGGTGTCCGTAGCTGAACTTTATGGGAAAAAAGAACCTGAAACTACGGCTAAACCCTCTTCTGAAGGCTCAACGCTTCATACAAATACTGAGCCCAACCGCTTTGTTAGAAAAGCGAGTGCCCTGAAGAAGACTGCTTCAACCACCGCTTTGGCTAACCCTGTCCTTCGCATTGTAGCCACACTCCTTAACTTCTTCTTATTTTCGTTAACCCTTATTCCGATCAGCTCAAATATTGATGCTGATGAGTTTTATGCTCTTTTTGAAAGCCAAGCCACTCAGGTTGAGCTGCTAAACTATATTTACCAGAATACAGCCCAGCACCTGATGACCATGTCAGCGCTATTGGTCTCTGGCTTATTATTGGTTAACGCCATACTTTTGGTGAAAAAAGGTCAAAGTATCGGTAAGTTAATTACCGGCATTCGTGTGGTTAATGCTCAGGACAATCAATTGGCTTCTGCTAACACCATATTGATACGAGCCATTTTGGCCAGTGTTATCTACTATATGACCCCTATCGGCTTATTCTTAGTGATTGGTAGTTTGGTATTAATGTTCATTAACGATAGAAAACAGACCATACACGACAAAGTTTTTAAAACAGTTGTGGTGAAAGCAGACCCAAAACAATTAGAAAAGTAATTAGTTTCCTTTAAATTGAATTTAAAGCTGTTTATTGCGCCAAAACCGCTTCATTTAAGCGGTTTGTATTGTAATTACAGCATTTGTTTGTTAAAATTATCCGCTTTAATTTACACACAAATATAATATTCCAATTTGGTGTTAATGACATTTTTGTAAAAATGTTTGAGCTTTAGCTTTATTTAATAGGTACTTTAATTATTAATAAGGGTACTTATAATAAACAAGCACAAACAGTAACCGGATTGGCTGCTCTGGTATTTGCAAGGTGTCAACTAACTATTAAGCTAGCCAATGGATAGTCTCAGATCCATAATGGCTAAAATAGGAAAGCTTATAAAAAGCTTTATTTGTAGGAATTGGTATTATGCTAATCTCTACATTTAATAAGTTATAAGTTTTGTGTTATTTTACAAATAGAATTTTGCGTCAGCCAGTTTATACTATAAACTACTGATTTTTATATTCATCAGTATTCATTACTGAATCCTACTTTAGTAATTAAACTCTACCAAGGAGACATCCGTGGCTAACTCAGCACAAGCTCGTAAACGCGCTCGTCAAAACAACACTCGCCGTCAGCACGCTGCATCACAGCGTTCAATGATCCGTACTTACATCAAAAAAGTAGATGCCGCTATCTTAGCTGGTGACTACGAAGCAGCTACTGCAGCTTACAACAAAGCTGTACCTGTAATTGATCGTATGGCTGACAAAGGCGTTATCCATAAGAACAAAGCTGCTCGTCATAAGAGCCGTTATAACAAAGCAATTAAAGCACTTAAAGCTTAATTGATTTGCTATAAATAAAAAGAAGCCCCTAGCTCATTAGAGTTAGGGGCTTCTTTTTTGGCTAGATTTCTAAGCCAATATTAGGGTTTATATATAGTGATGCTAAGTTTTATAATAGTGATAAGCTTTAGGGTAATATCAGGCTTTGAGTCGGTACTTCAAATTTCTCACCGCGCCAAATAAAATTAGCCGTGGACTCCTCAAAAGGTTTGTCATCGAACCACAAAAACATCCCCTCCATCATCTTTGGCCAATCATCCCAAGTGATTTCTTTATGTTGACGCATCACTCCTATAAAGGCTGCTAATAAAGTATCGTGGCTGACCGCTAGCGATAAATGCCCTGGATTAGGCTGAGATTGGTATAACACAGATAGCAGATCTAATCCGCCTTGCTTAGCAGGTTTGGTACTGCTAGAAGCATCTTGTAAAAAAGTATTGATAAAGTTTAAGGCCCCAATTCTCTTGAACTCTTCATTGGCTTTATCAGCATCTGTCACTAGGCTACCAGGCTCAACCAGGAGCGGCTCATGAGCGATGGGCTGTCTAACCCCTGCTCCTTCTTGCATAAGCTTGGCAGTATCCACACAGCGCCATATTGGGCTAGCTATGCTATGGGTGTCCATAGAGTATGGCAAATACTCAGCAAGCCAGCGTCCCCAAGATTTGGCCAAGACCCTACCTTGAGGGGTTAGTGGTAAATCATAGCTGGCAAAACCTTGACCATTAGATCGCTCTCTTAAAGAGTGCCTGGTAAATAAAATCAATCGCTCATCTTGATTAGGTAGGTGCTTTACTGAGTGCAGCATACTAGGCGGCAAATGGGCAGGCGCTGGTGCACGGGCAGGCGGCTCTTTATTATCGGCATTAGAGACCTGTCCTGCTGTAAGTGGAGGCTCTCCAAATTCAGGCTGATTCGTTGACTCTCCTACTTGAGCTTTGGCTATAGAGGTCTTATCTTGAGCCGTAACCGACAGACTCTCATCAAACTGTGTCTTGGCTTGCGTTATTTTATGGTTATATTTTTTAGTCATAACTCAACCGTATCAAACTTCTACCACCTTTGACCAGCTAAATTCTAGTTGAGTACTGCTAACCTCACCCGGATAAGCTCTAGGATTAACAATAACGCGTGTTTTGCCTTCAACGTAATCGAAAGCTTCATGAGTATGACCATGCAACCACAACTTTGGTGCCCAGTCCTGATGCATCCAAGAGCTTAAATCCGTGACAAAAGCGGCATTGCTTGGCCGACCTGCGTATTGCTCAGAGACGGATCTTGGGGTCACACTATGGTGAGTCATGACTACCACGCACTTACCTTCGCTGTGAGCTTCAATCAACGCCTGCTTTAGCCAGGCTCTATGGCGCTGATGTATTTGGACAGACATCTCTGGTGAGAATAGCTCAGCTCCAGCCATTATCTGGCGATAATCGCGCATAAAAGCCATAACCGACTCTCGAGTCTCAGAGGTGGCCTCGAACTGATAATCCGTCCACAGCGTACACCCTAAAATACGTATCTCACCAAAATCAAGCTGTTGACACTGCAGAAACCTCAAGCCTTTTGATGAAGCTTTATCAAAAGTATCCCACTGACTCAACTTGTCATCCAAAGCAAACACATCTTCAGAGAAGTATTCATGGTTACCTGCAATGGTAATCACTGGTTTGTTATTCAACTCAGCTTGTTGCTGTAACCACTGCATACCTGCATCACTATTGGCCGTATCTCCAGCCACTAATATCAAGTCAGCATCCGTCTGGGCAATAGTCCCTAACGGCTTTTGACGCTTAGCATAGCTGTCAATATGTAGGTCACTTAATACTTGAAGTTTCATAAAATCTAATAATAAAGCCTGAGGAGTAAAAACTTATAGTAATTACTTTAAGCTGTCTAAGATCTGAGTCATCTTATGAATCGGATCAGCAGCTTGGGTAATTGAGCGGCCAATGACTAAGTAATCAGAGCCATTTTGCATCGCCTCACTCGGGGTACAAATTCTCTTTTGGTCATCTGCTGAGTCTTCTGCCATACGAATGCCTGGGGTAATTAGCTGAAACTGTTGACCACAAAGCTGTTTTAATCGGCTGGCTTCTTGGGCAGAACACACCACACCATCCAATCCTGCTTCTTTGGTCAACAACGCCAGACGCTCTACCTGCTCGGTCACTGCCACATCAACACCAATACCTTTTAGCCCCTCTTCTGTCATAGAGGTTAGCACAGTGACTGCTATCAATAAGGTATCATGGCCGGCATCCACTAAGCGCTTCTTTGACTCCTGCATCGCTACCAAGCCTGCACTGGCATGAACGTTCACCATCCATACCCCCATATCTGCAGCAGCCAATACTGCCTGTGCAGTTGTGTTTGGGATATCATGGAACTTTAAGTCCAAAAACACTTCAAATCCACGACTATGCAACTCATTGATGATTTGCGGCCCACAACGAGTAAACAGCTCTTTACCTACTTTAACCCGGCATAAGCTTGGGTCTAACTGATCAGCCAACTGCAATGCCTCATTTAATGAAGCTTTATCAATGGCGACAACAATGGGGGAATTAGGACGGATTAAGTCTGGGGTAACCTGTTGATTCGTCTGCTGAAGTTGAGTCACACTGTCTCCTACAATAAAAGTCTTTGTTATAACCGTGGATTGTCATTTTAAGGGGTAGA
This sequence comes from Psychrobacter pasteurii, assembly GCF_900162815.1. GTDB lineage: Bacteria > Pseudomonadota > Gammaproteobacteria > Pseudomonadales > Moraxellaceae > Psychrobacter > Psychrobacter pasteurii. The sequence continues at coordinate 22,189 of NZ_FUGD01000127.1, forward strand.
ATACTAAATAGTATATAGCAGCCTTGACAAAAAAAACGACCCTTAGGCTAATGCCAGTCAGTTAAGCAAGAGACTTAGCGGAGATATGGTTTTTTAAAACCAGATGACTCCATAAATATGGGGCTCTAGAAAAAACAAATTTCACGATTCTGCTATAAAATCTCTTAACTGACAGGCATTAACCCTTAGGCCGTTTTTTATAAATTTTGTCTCTAGTCTGTACTTATTGCAAATAACTTGCTGTAAGTAACTTGCTCTAATTAGAGGTAAACTATCTAACTGTCGTGGTGTCGATCGGATCAACATGCAGCTCTGCGTCAGTAGCCACTGTTTGATCAGCAACTGTAGGCTGCGATAGTTTTTCAATTTCAACTTGCGACTGTGTTAGTTTGTCCTGCAGACGTTTGTTCTCTTTATTCAAGCGACTGATTTCCCATTTATTTTGGAACACTCTAAATAGCAATAACGACAATAGCATGCCGATAAGCACCCCAAGGAACAGACATAGAATGAGTAATAACCCTAGGTTCATTGCTGGGGCTTGAGTGAATAATAAATTCACTGCAATCTCACTGCTGTTGGTCAAGACCAAGCCTAAAGAGTAACCGAAAACTAAAAACAATAATATAATAAGAACAAAGCGCATAACTACCTCTAAATCATCAAAGTCAAATTTATGTACGTATATTTTTTTATAGGTGGACTTATTGACCTACTCCCACCACCAAACCTAGAGGTTATGGTGAGGGAATCTTTGCGACCCATAGCAACCTAAGTTGCCACCTTTCGCCATGCCACCTACGCTGATAGGTATAGGCATGGGGGAACTCTTTACACAGTAGCAAGTCCTGCTACATCAGCTAACGCATGTTGGCGTATATTATTGCTTGCATTGATATCACGGTCATGCTGTGTTTGACAGCTAGGACACGCCCAATGACGCACCGATAACGGCAAGCTGTCTAATTTGTGATGGCAATGCGAGCAAATTTTAGAACTGGCAAAAAACCGATTTACTTTTAGAACATTTTTGCCGTACCACTTAGCCTTGTAAGTAAGCAGAGT
>NZ_FUGD01000128.1 GCF_900162815.1 Psychrobacter pasteurii
TCTAAAAAACTGGAAAATCACTTTAAAGCCTTTGATTTAGCTTTCTTTTACATCAATCATGGGTATGTCTAATGTTAGCCTACTTTTTGAACCACCACCAAGATATAGACTATCTTTGATAGCATCAATTATAGTGTATGATTTAAAGATGATCAACAACTGTTTAGATACCTGTAACAATGTTTTTGTAGCCAAAGTCGCAAAAACTGAGGTATTAGTTACAAAAATGACCCAATCTAATTATGCTACCCTGAAATAGAATTAAAGCCCTATAATATTAAAAAAGGAGTCGATAGTGAGTCATTTTTCAACGGTAAGCTCCGATAACCTCAAAGAGCCCAACTTATTAATTATTGGTCAAGGCGACATAGGCTTAGCAGTAACCAATAGATTGGCTGAGCAACAAGTTAAGGTCACTGGCTTGGCCAGAGGAGAGAAGCACGCCTATGATTTACATCAACGGGCTCACTATATTCAAGCCGATGCGCTAAAGTTAACTGCAGATCAGATTAAAGATTTTACTCATATCGCAATAATAGTTACCCCCGACACTTATGAGGCAGATAACTATAAAAATACTTATTTAGGCATTGCACAGCACATTGCTGAACTGCAAAGCCAATTGCCGCAACTAACAAGGGTGGTGTTCATATCTTCAACCGGAGTGTATGGACAAGACAATGGAGAGTGGATAGATGAAACGGTTGAGCCACAGCTACCCAAGCGTGAAGCCTCCCAATATATCCTGCGAGCTGAGCAGGTACTGCAGCAAGCTTACGGTAATCGTGCCATAATTATTCGTCCCAGTGGTATTTATGGCAAGCAGCGCCTAATGCGGGTGCGTAAAGCAAAAGAAGCTGAAAAACAGCCGATGCCTCGCTATGCCTGGACCAATAGAATTATGGACATCGACTTAGTAACTATTATTACTCGGATTTTGACTTTATCTAAGTCTGAAGAGCTAAAGCCTATATATCTGGCCACCGATTATGCTCCAGTAACCTCTTTTGAGTTAACTACTTGGTTGGCTACACAATTAAATAGTACTGCGCCTAGTATTAAGCCTGGTAGTACTACGGAGACTCAACCCACTGGTAAGCGTCTGCATAGCAATATACCCCGTGACTGGCTACAGTTTCCTGATTGGCAAAGTGGCTATAGTCATATTTTACAATCTAAATAGAGGGCGGTAAGATAGCCGTTTATTTTGATAAATTCTAGTGGCTTTAATTCCCAATATACCATTGCCTAAAAAGCACGTATTATAGGTGGGGAATATATATAATAATGAGGGTAACTTGCGAACGGATAGTTTAAACAATACTGATAACGAAGACTTGATTGCTCAGTCTTTCTTACAAAATCAAATTGAGTATTCCGGAATGAGACATCCTAATTTTCATTCATCTATGGCCACTGTAAATCCCGATCGCCCTTTGACTGATATCCCCGAGCCTGCCCCTCGCTATCAACAAAAATTGGGTAAGTTATTGTCGCTGTACAATACTTCTCCTAAACAAAAAAATCTCGATGAAGCCTCTATGTGGCAGCTAATTGCCTCACCTGAGCTTGCTTCACATTTAGATTTGCTGCAGCTGGGTGGGCTAATTAATTTGCCGACTCAGTTTTTTGAGCCTAAGCCCAACTGTGAGGCGAAGCTTTTATCTCCTTTGACAGAGATGTCTTTATTAGATATTTCTGATATCTACCAAGTTTGTGCTAAATATCCAACTTTGACTCGTTATGGCTTTAAGAGTAGCAGTGAGACTCAAAAGCTAGTGGATACTAAGCCTGAAATGGCCAGTGATGGTAGTGCTAGCCACTTATCTCAAGTTATGCCAGAGATGATAAATGACTTGTTTGCCCCCAGTTGGGAGACAATCTTATATCCTGAGCGTTTTGATAATGAAGTGGACAGTTTAACCACTGATATATGGGCTTGTAGTACAGCGGTACATATCTTAAAGCAGTGTCAGACGCGTCAAAGTATCAATCGCAGTTTAACCGCAAAGCAGATATGTCAGCACATGCGTAGTTACGTTTTAAGCCAATGTAATGAGCATCCACAGTTTGAAAAACAGTACCGACAAATTAGATTGTTTGAGGGGCACGTTGTGGTAGCGGCCAGTTATTTAGGTCTCAATGTTGTTCATGCTAGCAAGCATTCATCAGCTTCTACTGTGAATAATAAAGGAGAGACTAGCGGCAATTTAGGACAGGCAATTTATATCACTGTCTCCTCTCAATCCTCCTTATTTATCCGATACCCCAACCTGAGTAGTTATTATATTAATGGTTGGTCATAAATAGCTTTATCAACACCTGCATTAACACAGCATAAGGGCTATAATACCGGCCTTTATTCAACTGATTTTGTGGTCAGGACTTTGGTTTAATAAGAGCTTATTAAGCTAAAAGTTAATATAAATTTTCATTGGTTTCATAGGATTATTCATGGCAGTTCCTCCTTCAACTAGCACATTTAGTAGCAGTGACTTCATTCAACTGGCTTTATCAAACGATGTTTTGAAGTTTGGTGAGTATGTCCTTAAATCAGGTCGTATTAGCCCCTACTTTTTTAATGCGGGTCTATTGGCAACAGGCGAGACACTTTCACTATTGGCCAATGGCTATGCTCAAGCTTTAGCAGAGCAAGTAAAGCAGTCTGAGAGTGATGAATTAGTTATATTTGGCGCCGCTTATAAAGGCATTCCTTTTGTGGCAGCGACCGCTCAGGCTCTGTGGAATAACCATGGTATCAATGCACGTTGGGGTTATAACCGTAAAGAAGCCAAGGATCACGGTGAGGGCGGAAATCTAGTCGGAGCCGATGTCAGTGGCAAAGCAGTGTGGGTCTTAGATGACGTAATTACTGCCGGTACAGCAATGCGAGAAGTGGTAGAAATTCTTAGTGCAGCGGGCGCAACTGTCGCTGGTATCATTGTGGCATTAGACCGTAAAGAGCGTGGCCAAAATGAGCAATCTGCCATTCAAGAATTGGCGCAAAGCTTGGAAGTTCCCGTTCAAGCCTTGGTAGATATAGACGATATCATTGATTATGTGGCCAAACATGGTGAGCCTAATCAGTTGGCTAAAATGCGTCATTACCGTGAGCAATACGGCGTTTAAGCCAATAGCCGATTAACAAAAGTGGATTAGCAAAACCTTGGTTTTGTATCGCTAATATCATTTTTTGTCAATTTTTTATACCCAAGCTGTCAATCTTAGGTTGGCAGCTTTATTATAGCTAGCCATAATATAACTATAATTATTTATCTGTCATAGGCAGTCTAATCGGAGTAACTTATCATGAGTCAACAATCAAACAATAAGCCACTGAATATTTTAGTGGTCATGGATCCTATTGAAACTGTTAACTATAAAAAGGATTCAAGTCTGGCAATGATGTGGTCTGCCAGTGATCGTGGCCATGATTTAGGCTACTGCCAAATTCATGATATGTGGTTGGATAGAGGTGAGCTTAAAGTAGATGCTCAAAAAGTAACCGTTCGTCGTGATCCACAAGATTTTTATAGCCTTGAAGAGAAGGTTACGCAGCCCATTACTGACTATGATGTGATTTTAATGCGCAAGGATCCGCCATTTAATATGCGCTTTTTATATAGCACGTATATGCTTGATCATGCAAAAAATGCTGGCGTGTTGGTGGTTAATGATCCGCAGGCCATTCGTGACTGTAATGAAAAACTATTTGCCACTTGGTTTAGTGACTTAATGAGTCCAACCATTGTGACCAGCAAACAATCTCATATTCGTAAGTTTATCGCTGAACAACAAGATGTCATCGTTAAGCCTTTAGATGGTATGGGCGGTACCGGTATCTTTAGACTAACAGCCGATAGCCCAAACATTGGTGCCACACTTGAAATGCTAACGGAGCTTGAGACACTGCCAATCATGGCTCAGCGTTATTTGCCTGAGATTAAAGAGGGCGACAAGCGTATTTTGATTGTTGATGGTGAGATTGTTCCCTTTAGCTTGGCTCGTATCCCAACCAAAGGGGAGACTCGAGGTAACTTGGCCGCTGGTGGCGAAGGCGTTGCTATGAAAGTAACAGAACAAGAAATGGCAGTGGCAAAACAAGTAGCCCCTATCGTTAAAGAAAAAGGGCTGATGTTTGTCGGTCTAGATGTTATCGGCGGCAAAATCACTGAAATTAATGTGACCAGTCCAACTTGTATTCGTGAAATTAATGATCAATGTGGTACGGATATCGCTACCGACTTAATTATCGCTATTGAAAACAAAGTAAAATCATAAGGTTACAGTCTTAAGTATTTTTGCGAAAAGCCTAAGTAGAAATAATGTAGCAATATAAGATTAAGTTTATGTAACAATTAAGTTAAATTTTTAGCGACATACACATTGATTTTTTGTTACAGTTCTCTATGATTGCTACTATTATGAGCTGTGAGCGACAGGCTTAGCCTTTGTCTAGAGTGATTGTTAATAGTAGCGCCATTAGCTTTTCAATTAGTTTGATACAAGGAAGTATTATGAACACTTTTGCAAAATCTCTTTTACTAACTGCTGGTTTAGCATTTGGTTTTAGTGCCGGTGCTGCTGACCAACTAAACAACACCAAATGGACTACTTATAATGACAATGGTAAGCCTGATGCGGTGATTCAGTTTAGTGAAAGCAACGGCAAGCTTTCTGCAAAAATTGTAGAAGTACTGGATCCTCGTGCAGCCAATAAGTCTGTTTGTGATACCTGTAAAGGTAAGTTTAAGAACAAACCTCTAACCGGAGCGACGGTACTTTGGGATCTTAAAGCAGATCCAAAAAACCCTAATAAATATGCGGGTGGTAAAGGTATTGAGCCTGAAACAGGCATGACCTTCTCAGGTAAAGCTGAGTTAAATGGTAATACCTTAAAATTACGAGGCTATAAAGGCATTTCCTTCATAGGCAAAACTCGTACATTAAAACGCCGTTAGGATAGGTTTGCTTAGCGTTAAAAGCTTAGTAATGGGTATGCGTTATTTGATTTGTTCAGTAAAAATTTCTGTTAGCTAGATAGTGATAGAGTATCGTAACATGTGTTTTTTTACCGTCATAACTGAGCAAATCTCTAAATTTGATACCCCCAAGTTTTGACCCAAGATTTTAGCCAAGCTGCGATTCATTCGTGGCTTGGTTTTTTGTTTTTATGCGATTTTGCTAGAGGCTGTTCTCAGTAAAATAACCGCTATTTTTTATTAAGAGCTTTATTAAAAGCTTTATTAAAAGTTTGAGCAAAAGCTTGAATAAAAGCCTGAGGGATTGGTGTAAAATAAAGTGCTTTGTGAAAAGCGCGTCATCGCCTAAGCTCATTATTTATGCTATGATTTTTTCAGTTTTCGTATAGACCTATTTTATCTAAAAAATCTAGGAGATTTTGCTGTGTCTGAGACCTCTGCTGTAAACAATACGCCTGAAAATAGCGTGCCTGCTAAGGCGGCAAATATCGCTCCAAATATATTGATGATGGCGGCAGGTACAGGCGGACATGTATTTCCAGCATTGGCAGTAGCAGAAGAGCTTACCAAGCGAGGTGCTAAGGTACACTGGCTTGGCACTCCTCAGGGTATGGAAAATGACTTGGTTCGCCCAGTAGGCTATACGTTTCACACCATCGATATGCAAGGCCTGCGTGGAAAAGGGATTGGTAGAATTTTAAAAATGCCTTTTACCCTATCTCAAGCCATGTTAGCCAGTATCCGAATTATCAAAAGAAATAATATAGATGCTGTCGTGGGCTTCGGGGGCTATGTTAGTGCGCCAGGTGGCTTGGCGGCGAAGGCAACTGGAACTCCGCTAATTATTCATGAGCAAAATGCCATTGCGGGAATGAGTAATCGCTACTTAGCTAAATTGGCTACCAAAGTGTTGCAAGCATTTCCTAATACTTTCGGGGATAGTGAAAGTCCAGAGAACCCTAAGCTTGAAACTGTGGGCAACCCAGTACGTGATGCTATCTGCAAAATACCTGGACCCGAAGAGCGTTATGACTTAAGTGATGATAGTCCGCTAAAACTTTTAGTAGTCGGCGGCTCGCTAGGAGCAGAAGCTTTAAACAAAACGGTACCGGCAGCTTTAGCACAGATAGATAAGCCAATTGCCGTCTATCATCAGTGTGGTCGCAATAACTTAGCAAGCACTCAAAACAATTATGGCCCAGTAGACAGAACCGTGCATAATGTTACGGTTAAGCCTTTTATCGATAATATGGCCGATGCCTATGCTTGGGCCGATGTGATTGTGTGCCGAGCAGGGGCTTTGACCGTTACTGAAGTACAAAATGTGGGCTTAGCGGCTATTTTTGTGCCGCTACCTCATGCGGTAGATGACCATCAAACGGCTAACGCACGGTCTTTGGCCATTGAAGATGCGGCTTATCTGATACCACAAAGTAAATTAACGCCAGATTATTTAGCTCAGACTTTGTTAGATTTGGATCGAGAAAAGTGTAAAAAAATGGCTGAAAAAGGTAAGGCCTTAGCCAACCCTGGGTCTACGGTCATGACAGCTGACTTTATCTGGAATCAAATTACCAAATAAGCTTGTCTTTTGTAGACTGGCTGAAAAAAATTAAATGAGCCTGTGGATGGCCACAGCCCAAAATTCGTTTTATCTATTAGAAAAAAGAGATCTATATGTCAAAAACACATCTGCGCAAAAGATTAATTGAGATTCCTGAAATGCGTCGTATTAAGTGTATTCACTTTATCGGCATTGGCGGGGCAGGGATGTGTGGAATCGCCGAGGTAATGAAAAACCAAGGCTATGAGGTCAGTGGCTCAGATATCAAAGAAAGTGCGGTCACGAAAAGACTGCAAAGTTTAGGCATTCACGTCTTTATCGGTCATGATTCCAAAAATATCGCAAACGCAGATGTCATCGTGGTGTCTTCAGCGATTGATCGCGAAAACCCTGAGATTCAAGCTGCCCTGAAGGCTCAGCTTCCTGTGGTACGTCGTGCAGACATGCTGGGTGAGTTGATGCGTTATCGTCATGGTATTGCCGTTGCTGGTGCCCATGGTAAAACCACAACCACCAGTCTGCTAACCATGATGATGACAGAAGCAGGTCTAGACCCTACTTATGTTATTGGCGGAAAACTTAATGCTTCTGGTAAGAATGCTTCGTTAGGCGAGAGCCGTTATTTAATTGCAGAAGCGGATGAGTCGGATGCTTCGTTTTTAACGCTACACCCAATGGCAGCGATTGTCACTAATATTGACCAAGATCACATGGAAACTTATGGCAATAGCTTTGATAAGCTAAAAGCTGCCTATATCCAGTTTTTACAAAACATGCCATTTTATGGTTTAGCTGTGGTCTGCGGTGATGACAAAGAGCTTTACGCTATGATCGATGATATCGGTCGACCTGTATTGACTTTTGGATTTGAACCACACAATAATGTTCAAGCCACAGATGTACGCGTGGAAGGGACTAAGACCCACTTTACTGTATTACGTAAAGACCATGAACCGCTACAACTGACGCTAAATATTCCAGGTCAGCACAACGTATTGAATGCCCTAGCTGCAATTACGATGGCAACAGATGAAGGCGTTGATAACGAAGCTATTAAACGTGCATTGGCTAAATTTGCTGGCGTAGGTCGCCGTTTTGAGCAGCAAGCTTGTGTTAAAAAAGACGATGGCGATGTGCTATTAATTGATGATTATGGCCATCACCCAGTTGAGGTTGCCGCCACTATTAAAGCTGCACGTGAAAGTTATCCAGAGCGCCGCTTAGTTATGTTGTTCCAACCACACCGTTATAGCCGTACTCGCGACTGTTATGATGATTTTGTGGCTGTATTATCGCAAGTAGATGAGCTCATGCTATTAGACGTTTATAGTGCAGGTGAGACACCTATTGTCGGCGCTGATACTAAGTCACTAGCACGCAGTATTCGCTTACGTGGTGAGGTCGAGCCAATGATCGTTGATAAAGACGAGTTGGCACCAGCCATGCAGCGAGTCTTAAAGGCAGGCGATATGTTAATTACTCAAGGGGCGGGTAATGTGGGTCAGCTTTGCCAAGAGTTGGCTGCCAACGACCTTTATATTTAATTTGTAACTATTATTATTAGGCTTTAAAGCTAATTTTACCTATACTATTTAAAAGTGGACTGCATGCGCTCTGTGTATCTGTCCACACTGATTATTATTTGCCACAACTCTAACTGTTTAAGATGCCTATAACTATGACTCAATCTGTTGCCAACTCAAATTCAAATAATGATTCTACTCAAGCCAATGCAGCCACTAACGACCCTAGTGTTTTTGGTAAGGTTGCTGTTGTCTATGGTGGTAACAGTAACGAGCGTGCTGTTTCCTTAGACAGTGGTAGTGCGGTATTAAAAGCTTTACAGTCGCAGGGCGTTGATGCCACGCATTTTGATCCAAAAGATCAGGACGTTACTGAGCTAAAAAACTATGATCGTGTCTTTAACGTTTTGCATGGTCGTGGGGGAGAAGATGGTCAGCTACAAGGGCTACTTGACTGGTTACAGATTCCACAAACAGGCTCAGGTGTCTTAGCTTCTGCTATTGGTATGGACAAGGTTCGTACGAAACAGTTGTGGCAGGGTTGTGGTCTATCAACCGCTCCTTTTGCGGTTCTAAATCAAGACACCGATTGGCAGCAAGTAGTCAGTGCCTTAGGTTTACCATTAATGGTGAAGCCTGTGCATGAAGGCTCAAGTATTGGTATGAGTAAAGTGAATACTCTAGATGAGCTGCCAAAAGCTTTTGAATTAGCTTCAGGGTGTGGAGATGTGGTTATGGCTGAAAAGTGGATCACAGGCCGTGAATTCACTATCGTCATTATTGATGATGAAGCCTACCCGGTGATTCGTTTGCAACCTGCAGATGTTTCTAACTTCTATGATTATGAAGCTAAGTACAATCGCAATGATACGATGTACCACATCCCATGTGGCTTAACCGAAGAAGAAGAGACTCATTTACAAGAGTTAAGCTTAGCCGCCTTTAGAGCCGTGAATGCTAAAGGGTGGGGACGAGTCGATGCCATGCAGGATGAAGAGGGTAACTTCTGGTTATTAGAAATCAACACCGTACCTGGCATGACCAGCCACAGCTTAGTACCTATGGCGGCTAAAGCACGCGGTATGGACTTTGAGCAACTTTGCTGGCACATTCTGGCTCAAACTTTATAGTTTGCAATAGGATAGAGAAGACAAGTAAGCAGTTCATATTCAAAGCTACTTGTCTTCAAACTGTCCTTAATACGGTTTATGAGCAATCGTTTTAGTCATAACAGCGACATGAGTAACTCTTTTATTTCTCATATCGCTTGTTCTGTCATAAATTGATACATGCTCACTAAACATAGCCGCTATCGCTGCTTGAGCAAATACGTTACAATTATGAGTTATTAGACAAAATGGATACTACGGCTGCTTCTGTGAATAAAACTGCGCTGAACCCAAGTAAATTTCTATCCGCTAAAATGTGGATTACTATTACGGTAGTTTTATTTGTTGCTATTTTTTTCGTGGTATCAAATAGAATTTATAACTCGCAGCCTGCAAAAGTGGTTGTGAACACTAAAAATCTGGATGCTGCTCAGTACGAAACCTTAGATAAGGTAATGGGCAAAAAAGAAGCAGGTAGCTTCTTTACAGCTGTATTGCCTGAGCTGAAAGATCAAGTGATGGAGCAGGACTGGATCAGCCAAGTTGATATTGAGCGTAAGTGGGGAGAAGGCATTGTTATCACAGCCTTACCACGAGAAGCGATAGCACGATTTGGCAGTGAGCATTTAATTGATTCACAAGGGAAGGTTTATAAACCTGTCACTGAATCTGAATTGCTTCAGCCTGGACTGATAATGTTGCAAGGGGATGCTGATCAGTCCACTTTGATTATGCAGCAAATGCAACAGGTCAATCAGTGGTTTGCTCCGCTAGAGATGCAAGTAGAGGATTTGGTGCTGACGCCTCGTATGACTTGGGCCATCAAATTTGATAACGGGATGCGTATTATTGTAGATAATGAGCATACTTCCCAAAAGCTAATGAACTTAAGCCAATTATTGCAAAACCAGTTGGCAGATAAAAAAGATAATATCGCCTCTGCAGATTTACGTTATAAAAATGGCTTTGTTATTGATTGGAAAGCGAATGTAGAAGAGACGACCCCCAGCTCTTCAACAAATGATGAGGCAAAATCGCAGCCCCCCAGTAAAGAAAATATAGTAGAAGAAAAAGTAACGGGAACAGCAGCGCAGGAAGCAAGTGCTGAAGAAAGTGAGATACCACTTTAATTTAAAGCCGCCTCAAAGTTGATTTGAAGCGGTTTTATTTAGTAATTTGAACTTGAAAATTATTAGCTAAGATAGGTCATAAACAGGTAAGATTTGTTTTTTTAAAGCTCCTGGTATTTAGCTAGTATGTTGGATAGGCTTATAGCGATATTTAGAAAAACCCTAATTTAACCTTACTGTTTTATTTAGGGCTTATTAGTATAGTTTTATACTAGTAGACCCGCACAGTACGCACATATATGTTTTAAACTTTATGAGTAAATCTGAAAATCTTCTCGCCGTCATTCATTTAAGCGCCACTGCAGTATATGTCGTGGTGGGCAATGTTGTTTCTGAAACAGATATACGTATTAAGGGTGTTGGCGAGATTCCTACTGAAGATTTTCAGCAAGGTCAGATTAAGCATTTTGATCGCTTAAAAAGCTCTATTCGTCAAGCCATTATTCAAGCTGAAGAAATGGCAAACTGTCGTATTCACAGTGTGTGGCTAACCTTATCAACCCCTGAGTTGCTAAGCAGTAATGGCTTTGGAGCAGTGGATATAGAGCAAGGTGTGGTAGAAACCCAACATATTGTGAAAGCTTTGAGTTTGGCCAAGGCCAGTGTCTTACCCAATACTCATTATCTTATGCATCACTGTCAGCAAGGTATCTTTTTAGATAATAAAGAGCAGATGGTAGATGATGCCATTGGCATGTATGCCAATAAAGTCACTGTCATGTATCACTTAATGATGATGCCAGTGTCTAGTAGACAAAATATCCAAAAGTTGATTCAGGCCTGTGATATCAGTATTGATCATATGTTGTTCGATGCCGTATCAAGTGCCGAATATAGCCTAATGCCCGAAGAACGTGAGCAAGGGGTTTGTTTAATTGATATTGGCGCAAGCAGCACCAGTGTTTGTGTTTATCGTGAAAACAAACTCATATTTACTCACTGTATTCCAGAAGGTGGCAATAAGGTAACTATGGATATATCTGCTGACTTGAATCTCACGATGATGGAGGCTGAAAAGCTGAAAATCCAGAGAGGGACAGTAGATACTCGTGATGTAGATCCTACTAGGTTTGAAACATTCCCAAGAGTAGGTATGGCTGATGAAGCAACTATCAGCATGTTACAGTTGGCTCAAATTATTGAAGCTCGCTATATTGAAATTTACCGGATTATTTTCCAGAAGCTAGCTGATGAAGGCTTGATGGACTACTTACAGCGTGGTGTTATTCTAACAGGCGGTGGCAGTCAGGTTCGTGGAATGGTACGTTTTTCAAAGCGCTTGCTAGAGATGCCTGTGGTAATGAGCAATCCGCATGATGCCATTACAGCTTACACTCACTTTGGTGATGATGATAAGGTTAAAGAGTTGAATTTGAGGGTAAGTCAGCGTGCCTTACAAACCGCTTATGGTGCCTTGTTATATAGTCAAAGCGAACAGTTTAAGCACAGTGAAAAGAGTTCACCAGAAGCATTAGAGATCAATAAGCCTAATAAATTTAGCACCTTCAAACACAATTTGAGTAATTTTTTCAAAAGCATAATATAATTTCTCTATATTTTAATTTTTCATATTTCACAGTCATTATTTAGTTCTCACTTATGAATAAGTAAACTGACTAAATAGATGGCCTCAAGGAGTGATAATGTCTAAGTACACAATGGCTAGCAATGGCCACGATTTAAACAATGGTCAGGCGCGTTTCACAGTTTTCGGTGTAGGTGGTGGCGGTGGTAACGCTGTTGAACACATGGTTCAGCAAGGCGTTAAAGGCGTGACCTTTGTTTGTGCCAATACCGATAAACAAGCTTTAGATAGACTAACTGCTGATAATAAGCTACAACTTGGTGCACAAACTAACCGTGGTCTTGGTGCTGGAGCAAACCCTGAAGTGGGTCGTGAAGCTGCAGAACAAGATGAAGACGCTATCCGTGAGCTGCTTAAAGACTCAGACATGGTATTTATCACTGCCGGTATGGGTGGTGGTACGGGTACAGGTGCAGCGCCTGTGGTAGCTCGTATTGCTAAAGAAATGGAAATCTTAACTGTGGGTGTTGTTACCACTCCTTTCAAATTTGAAGGCGGTAAGCGAATTAAGGCTGCTAAAGCAGGTATCGATGCTTTATCAAACTTCGTAGACTCTATCATTACCATTCCAAACGATAAGCTGTTAAAAGTATACGGCAACATCTCAATGCAAGAAGCTTTCAAAAAAGCAGATGACGTATTGATGCATGCGGTACAAGGTATTGCTCAGACCATCTCAAGCGAAGGTGTGATCAACATTGACTTCAACGATATCCGCACTGCTATGACAGCTAAAGGTCATGCGATGATGGGTATTGGTCGTGCTAGTGGTGAAGACCGTGCGCGTCAAGCTACTGAAAAAGCCATTCGCTCACCTCTATTAGACGATTTGGTATTAGAAAACGCCAAAGGACTAATCGTAAACGTAGTGTCGTCTGAATCAGTAACGCTAGCTGAGCTAAACGAAATTACTGAAGTAGTAAACGACATTACAGATATTGAAGAAGCCAACATCTTTATTGGTACTGTGATTGATGAGAAGCTAGGCGAAGACTTACACGTAACCGTCATTGCTACCGGCTTAACCTTAGATCAGAGCCCAGCGAATGAGCCAATGCCTTCAGCGACCAGTGCTCACACTGTGGATCGTTCAACGCATACCAGTGCTTTCAACGCACAGCAAAAGTCGCAGCCACAGCCTCAAAGTCAGCCAGCAGGTCCAGCAACTACCACTACGACTGCACAGCCTGCAGCGACTAAGACGAACAGCATTCAAGACTACTTAAAGCGTCAACAGAATCGTTAATCGCTTTAAACGCTAAAAAAGTCTGTAATAGTAAAAAGCCAAGCTTAAGCTTGGCTTTTTTTGTGTGTAATTGTTGAGGACTAAGGTAAATATTAAGCCTTATAAGCTATCTTAACGAGCTACTGTGTTAAAATTCCCTTATTGAAGTTATCCGTGCCGAGCACAGTAACTAACAGTTAAGTAATAAGAGTATCAACTTTATGAAACAACGGACTTTAAAGCAACCTATTGAAGTAGTCGGTGTGGGCTTGCACAGTGGACAGGATGTCACGCTTATATTGGAGCCTGCAGATATCAATACAGGCATACATTTTCTACGTACCGATATAGACAATGCCCCTTTAATTGCTGCAGATGCATTTTTAGTTACTGATACCGTCATGTCCTCAAACTTAGTGGTGGACGGAGTTAAGATTGGCACTGTCGAGCATTTATTAAGTGCCTTAGCGGGCCTGGGTATAGATAACTTGCTAGTCAAAGTTTCCGATGCTGAGATTCCTATCATGGATGGGAGTGCAGCAAATTATGTAGAACTGGTATTACAAGCAGGGATTGAAGAGCAGTCAGCTCCCAAGAAATTTTTAAAGATCTTAAAGACAGTGAGGGTAGAAGAGGGGGATAAGTCTGCACAATTAGAGCCTTATGACGGTTTTTGTTTAGATTTCCAAATCGAATTTGATCATCCTGGTATTCCTCAAGATACTCAGCATTACCAATTTGAGTTCTCTTCTAGCAATTATATTGAGAATGTGGGTAATGCTAGAACTTTTGGTTTTATGCGCGATATTGAATATCTCCAAAAAAACAACTTAGCTTTAGGCGGTAGTTTAGATAATGCTATTGTGCTTGATGATGAAGGTATAGTTAATAAAGAAGGGCTGCGTCATAAGGAAGAGTTCGTACGCCATAAGATTTTAGATGCCATTGGCGACCTATATTTGGCAAAATATCCACTAATTGGTAAGTTCTCAGCCTATAAATCAGGGCATGATTTAAACAATAAACTGGTTAGAGCGGTGTATAGTGACCCTGAAAACTTTGAAATTGTAACAATTTATGACACAAGTGATTTTGCAATTGACTATAAATTATAAAAATCAAGGGTAAATTGAAAATATTTCTTCGATTTTTTAAGTTATTTTCTAGTTTAAAGCAACATTGTGGAAATATAGAAAAAAGCGAAACTTAGGTTTCGCTTTTTTTTATCAAAATTTTATCATTGCTTGCACAATCCAAACATTTTCAATACTTATAAGCTGTGCAGGGCATAAAAATAGTGCACTAATAAGGTATGAATTCACATTTTACTTATGACTGGGTTTTAAAAAACAAACGTTCACAACCAATAACACCACGATTAGTTACATAATAAAACATTATAGAAAGTTTCTAGTCAGGTTTAATCAGACGTTTTAGAGAGGCTTTTAGGCGCTCATCTTTAATGACATGCTCTAATGTGTGTGTTATAGTTCTTTTCGTTGTTTCGGTGAGGCCACGTTTATCATGGCTTCCACCCTTACTAAGAGCTAAGTTCGATTGATTTGAATGCAAATTTGAGTAATCCTGATTTTCATTTAAGTGGTCAATCGAAGCAGGGTAAGTAACGATTACATCTATATTTTTTAGTACGCTGAATGTAAGAGATTGTTCTTTTAGTATATTAATTAGGTTGTTTGATTGGTATCGAAGATGGTTTGCCGCAGTTTGAGACTGCACAGAAAGCACTAACAAACCTTCTTCATACTTGACTACCCACAGTGATTTTAGAATCTCTTCTGGTAGTCCTCTTCCTAATAAAGCTTTCATCTCTTGGGTTAGTTGATTCAGCTCAGAGCATTTCTCACTTAAAGACTTTGGCAAGGAAGACGCTGCAGACTTTTGATGATCAATACGCTTTGCTAGATGATTAGGTTTTAATGGGTTTTGCATTGCAGGCCTCAAGCTTAATTTATAGATGAAGTTATCACTGAGTATATAGATAGCATAAACGGTTGCTAAGTCTAAATATAGGCTGTTTCGATAGGTCGTTTGTTTGTTAAATGAAGATTAAGAGGCTATTTGACAGGTAGGTTGAATAGTACATAGAAAAGGTTAATTCTGGGAGCGTTATGAAAAAGTCACTTATTATTTTGTCGTTAATGGGGCTAAGTGCCACACAAGTAAATGCATCGGTTCAACAAACCTTTGAGTCAGCTGCAAGCTCTTCATTAGCTTCAGTTAGTAATGCTTCTATTACGCCAAGCACACCGGTAAGAACATATAAAGTAGTAAACAATTTCTCTAACATTACTTCTAATACCACTGAACGTGTTCAGAATATCGAATACTTAAACAGTCAAGCACAACAGAAGAATGACGAATTAGCCCAACTGGCTAAGCAGTTAGAAAGTAAATACAGTACTTCAACCTCGTTTGCTACATCTGCAAACAACCCTAACTTCTCTTCTGGTCGTTTGACCAGCTCAGCGCCTCCTGCTTTGGCTGCTGCTCGTGCCGCTCGTGCTGCACACTCTAGAACCATTGGCCTATGTGCACGCTATGTTCGTCAAGCGTTACAATCTGCAGGTTATGAGTTCACGCCTAATCCTTCAGCTTATCAATACGCAACCCGTGGTACGTTAGCACAAGCAGGCTTTGTTAAGCTTAGCAATGATAACTATCAGCCACAAGTTGGTGATGTTGCCGTATTTAACCGCTCTTCTAGAAACCCACATGGCCACATTCAAATTTATGATGGTTCACAATGGGTATCAGACTTTAGACAAAACAAGTTCAGCCCATACAGCACCCATAACGGTTATAGCGTATGGCGTGATGGTCGTTACTTAGATGCGACGAACCAAGGTACTTACTTAGCGATGAACGATTAATAGTCTAGCTGTTAGTTACAGGCTTAGTCGCTAGTAGTACAGAAAAATCTCATTTATATCTAAACGTATTAGATAAATGAGATTTTTTTTGATTCTTAAATTAAGCAAGCTTAGATAAAAAAATATTGGATAAAAACAATAAAGGCCGCTATATAGCGGCCTTTATTTTAAATAGTTGGTTTTTAAATATCTATTTTTAAAGTCTCTAGCAAGAATGATTAATCGCTATAACGACTTAAGTTAGATAGCTTAGGGTTAGCATTTGGGTTGCGGCGTAATAATAGAGCCATGCGACCAATACTATGAATAAGCTGGGCACCTGTTTTTTCAGCCAAATCACTACTAAATACTTCGCGTTCTTCTTTAGTGCCTGGTGGTGTTTTAATCTTAATCAGCTCATGATCGTTTAAAGCGCGATCTAACTCTTCTACTACTGAATCGCTCAAGCCTTTGTTGCCGATAGTAACGACAGGCTTTAGTTCATGACCAATGCCTTTTAGGCGGCGTAATTCAGTATTGTCCAATGCAGGACGTTTGTTTTTTGCATTACTCATATTATCTCAGTATTAATTATTAGGCCTAACTTAACCAGCCTTGGAAAGAAAAATATTAGATAGGGTCGATAAGACGCTACCTAAGCGGAATCTTTCGCTTAATCTCTATATAGTCATAGAATTTGTAAAGCGAATCAGAGTCACAGGGGCATTATAAAGAAAGTTATGGTCTATTGCATGATGAGTTTGTAATGCTGGCTAAATTTTATTGGGTTATTTACATTTAGATTGCTCTTAGGTCTGAGTCTGAGGTATTTAGGTGGATAACAAACCTTTGTTAGGCCCTAAGCTTAATAGTTTAAATAATGTTAGAATTGGTTTTAATTGATTGGTTTTAATTAATAGTTACCCCGTCTCTATATATACAGTGAGGATATTTTGGCAACCCGGATTACTAATAAGACATTATCTAAAAGCAGTAAAGCTTGGATGAAAGAGCACCTTGATGACCATTATGTGCAGTTGGCTCAAAAAGAGGGCTATCGTGCTCGTGCTGCCTACAAGTTATTAGAAATTAACGAGAAGACCAACCTAATTAAAAAAGGGATGACGGTCGTTGATTTGGGTAGTGCACCAGGCAGTTGGTCTCAAGTCGCTGGTAGACTGGTAGGGGACAGTGGCATATTGATTGCTTCTGATATCTTGCCTATGGATGCGTTGGAAAACGTTACTTTCATTCAAGGTGATTTTAGAGAAGAAGAAGTATTTGATCAGCTGATGAGTGAA
Source organism: Psychrobacter pasteurii (assembly GCF_900162815.1). Taxonomy (GTDB): domain Bacteria; phylum Pseudomonadota; class Gammaproteobacteria; order Pseudomonadales; family Moraxellaceae; genus Psychrobacter; species Psychrobacter pasteurii. The sequence goes on from NZ_FUGD01000128.1 coordinate 17,290, forward strand.
GTGGGTGATAGACAGGTAGATGTGGTGTTGTCAGATATGGCGCCTAATACTTCTGGTCACACCGCCGTAGATCAGCCACGTATGATCTATCTGTGTGAGTTGGCCGTAGACTTCGCTCTTAGAGTACTTCCTAAAGGCGGATCTCTGGTAATGAAGGTGTTCCAAGGCGAAGGGGAGCAGCAGTTACGCCAGCAGTTACAGTCTCAGTTCTCTAAGGTACGTACTATTAAGCCTGCCGCCTCTCGTCCTCGCTCAAAAGAGGTATTTTGGGTAGCCACCAAGTAAAGTAAGGTATCAAGCAGATATAGTAATCCAAGGTAGACACTTAAACCTAATTGAATAGTGCTGATAAGGCAGTATTGAAGGTGGGTTAAATAAGTTAATCTATAATTTGGATATTATTATCTGCTTTATCCTTGATAAATAAGTACACTGGCCTAATAAAGATAAGTATCAGCAATGGTTCGTTAAAATTGTATTTTTAAGGGCGCTAAGCTCAGCTGGAAATATTATAAAAAATTAATGACAGAATCATCAATACGTGTATTAACACGGTGACGAGCCATAATTGTTTTTTTGTCTCATGCTATAATGCAAGATTAGGCAGAATTTTGAATACATCAACAAGTAAGGGATGGTATAGCTTGTGAGCGACATGGTAAAAAATACCTTATTGTGGCTAGTTGTTATCGGCGTATTAGTGCTGGTATTTAGCAACTTTGATAGCAGTAATGAGCCTGATACGCTCAATTACTCTGAGTTTGTAACTCAAGTCACTGAAGACCAGATTAAAAGCGTCAAGATCGATGGTGAACAAATCACCGGCGAAAAAGTTAACGGCTCGGAATTCGAGACCGTTGTACCTGCCGTGGCTGACGATGAATTAATGCCTACATTACGTAAGCATAACGTTGAGGTGCAGGGCGCAGCCCCTGAGCGCCAAAGCATTATGCTGCAGTTATTAATTGCAAGCTTCCCTGTTCTGCTTATTATCGGTATCTTCTTATTCTTCATGCGTAACATGCAAGGGGGCGCAGGTGGTAAAGCCGGCGGACCTATGAGCTTTGGTAAATCTAAAGCGAAGATGTTGGGCGAAGATCAGATTAAAGTTAACTTTAGTGATGTCGCAGGCGCTGAAGAAGCCAAAGAAGAAGTGGTTGAAGTTGTTGATTTCCTAAAAGATCCCGACAAATTTACCAAGCTTGGTGCTACTATTCCTCGCGGTATTTTGATGGTAGGTCCTCCAGGTACTGGTAAAACTTTGCTTGCTAAAGCCATTGCCGGTGAGGCGAAAGTACCTTTCTTCTCAATCTCAGGTTCTGATTTCGTAGAGATGTTCGTCGGTGTGGGTGCTTCTCGTGTCCGTGATATGTTCGAACAAGCTAAGAAGAATGCGCCTTGTATTATCTTTATTGATGAGATTGATGCGGTAGGTCGCAGCCGTGGTACCGGTATGGGCGGCGGTAATGACGAGCGTGAACAGACCCTTAACCAATTACTTGTTGAGATGGATGGTTTTGAAGGCAACGACGGTATTATTGTGATTGCCGCAACCAACCGTGCTGATGTACTGGATAAAGCGTTATTACGCCCAGGTCGTTTTGACCGTCAAGTGCACGTAGGCTTGCCAGACATCAAAGGTCGTGAAGAGATTTTAAAAGTGCATTTACGCAAACTGCCTTCAACGGTTGGTGTTGATGTGAATGCACTGGCTCGTGGCACGCCTGGCTTTAGTGGTGCTCAGATTGCCAACTTGGTTAACGAGGCAGCTTTATTTGCGGCGCGCCGTAATAAAACCAGTGTCGATATGAATGACTTCGAAGACGCCAAAGACAAACTATTTATGGGCCCTGAGCGTAAGTCTATGGTGCTGCGTGAAGAGGAGCGTCGTGCAACGGCTTATCATGAAGCGGGCCATGCTTTAGTAGCAGAGATGCTTCCAGGCACTGACCCTGTGCATAAAGTAACTATTATGCCACGTGGTTGGGCGCTAGGGGTCACTTGGCAGCTGCCAGAATTTGACCAAACTAGCTTAGATAAGTCTAAAATGCTAAACGACATTGCCATCTTATTTGGCGGCCGTATTGCAGAAGAAGTGTTTGTGAATCAAAAGACCACAGGGGCCTCTAACGACTTTGAGCGAGCCACTAAAATGGCAAGAGCAATGGTAACCAAGTATGGTATGTCAGATGCGCTAGGCATCATGGTGTATGAAGAAGATGATAGTTCTCAAGGTTATTTTGGTGGTATGACTCGTACTATCTCTGAAGCCACACAGCAAAAAGTGGATGAAGAAATTCGTCGTATCCTAGAAGAGCAATATGATATTGCCCGCGAAATCATCGAAGCAAATAAAGACAAAATGCATGCGATGGTTGAAGCCTTGATGAAGTGGGAAACGATTGATCGTGATCAACTACAAGATATCTTAGCTGGTAACGATCCTCGTGAACCTCGTGATTATCAACAAGAAAAGGATGTGACCCCTAAAAAAGAAGAGACAGATTCTTCAGATTCACCTTCAGGGCCTACACCTCCTCCTTTACCAGCCATGTAAGGGTGACAACCAGACTTAATAAAAAAGGCATCTTCCATTGAAGGTGCCTTTTTTGTGTTTATCTAACAAAGCAGGGGCTAGTATTGCACCACTATTACCCTGCATATCTGCTAAAATAGGTCGGCTATCAAGGCAAGAGCAGTCATAATAAAAAGACTGCCAACTGGCCTATAATTTAACTTGAAACCTGAAAAACAAAAGAATAATTACTATTATGCAACTACATCCTTTTCCCGATACGATTATTGAGACCCAAACGATAACAGCACAATCTAAAGCGCAACCTAAACAATTAGACTTGTCTCAGCCGCATGTTATGGGCATTTTAAATGTGACACCTGACTCATTCTCAGATGGTGGAAAGTTTAATACCGTAAATACAGCTTTAACCCACTGCGAGCAGATGTTAAACGAAGGGGCGACCATTATTGATATTGGGGGTGAATCTACCCGTCCTAATGCCAGCCCAGTGACAGAAGAGGAAGAGTGCGCGCGTGTGGTGCCTGTGGTAGAAGCGATTCGCCAAAAGTTTGGTGACGAGGTGTGGTTGTCTATCGATACCAGCTCACCAAAGGTAATAGAGCAAGCGGTACAAGCGGGGGCAGATATCTGGAATGATGTTCGAGCATTGAGCCGAGAAGGTGCCCCGGAGATGGCGGCAAAGTTAGGTATCCCCGTGGTATTAATGCACATGCGTGGTGAGCCGACTACCATGAATGCCAAAGCCCAGTATCAAGACGTCTTGCAGGAAGTGATTGCTGAGCTCAAGCAGCGTATTGACTGTGCTGAGCAAGCGGGTGTCAAACGTAGCCATATTATTATCGACCCTGGGTTTGGCTTTGCTAAAGACTATGAGCATCATAAGGTTTTATTAAATCAGCTCACTGAGCTACATCAATTACAACTGCCTATTTTATTTGGTATCTCTCGTAAGCGCTTCTTGGGGGAGGTGCTTAACCGTACTGAACTGCTTGCCTTTAGTGAGCATCAAGCCACTGATAGAGATGGGGTGGGTATGGCGGCTGCTTTATTGGCTTTTCAGCAAGGCGCGAGTATCGTGCGCACTCACAATGTGGGATTGACCATGCAGGGACTTGCTCTATGGCAACAGCTTAATGGCTAAGCTAGCTAATTAGCTTAATAACTCGGTGAATAGTGAGTTTGAAGGTTAGCAATAGCCAATAAATAAACCTGATAAGCGTATTAACCGAATCTTTTATTTTAATTTATATGACATCTAGGAGTAGTTTTAAAATGACACAACCAGAACCGACCAATGAGCAGCGTAGGGTTATCTATCAGGCCCGTCGTGGTTTAAAAGAGCTGGATTTTTATATTGACCCTTACGTTAAGCAGTACTACTTAACCGCTGATGAGCAGGAGCAGGCCACTTTCTCTAAGCTGTTAACTTATGAGGATCCTGATTTACTAAATTACTTTATGAATCAAGATACTCCAGATGATCCGAAAGTAGCTGAACTGGTTTTAAAACTAAAAACCTTACAGCATGGTGATTTATCCTAATTCTCCTAAGATCAATGATATGAGTACGCAGCTGGTGATTAAGATTGCTGCCACCAGTAACTGGCAACGTTTATATAGCTGTGGTTTTCTTATGATGGTGCTGCTGATAATCAGTATAACGGCGATTCCTATTTATGGGGTGTTGGCTGTGTTAATGGTAGGGGTGCTGCTTTGTCTCTTAATTGAAAAGAACAGAGGCACTCAGCCATTACACATTACAGGCTGCAATATTGATGAGGTTAACGGCTATTGGCAGCTACTTACCCAAGGCCGTCATCAGCCCATACTTTGGCAAGCAAAGCTAATGTCAACCCAAAGTTTTGCTCATTGTGTACAGCTGATATTTGATACGGAACAACCCAGGCAACAACGGGAAGCGATTTTAATTTGAAAGGATCAGATAGAAGCTGACACTTGGCGTAAACTCAAAGTTCTAACTCGGTGGGGTTAAACCTTAAGCTAGATTCAAAATAGTGCGATAGGTTTGTTAGATAACAAGTCGTATAAAAATAGCTTGTGAAAGCATACGGGATTAAGTGTTAAGCTTAATCGTAATGAGTTATATCTAACCCTCAATCAAGATTTGTGATTTATGGCTAATGTTAATGTTCAATTTGCTAAGTCATTTTTCACCATATATTGAATATTTTGAAGTTATTAAGGAGAATTTTATGAGTTTACTAGGGAATTTAATTACTCAAGTAGCCCGTCAAGCAATGGATTCGCAAGATTCGACGCGTAGCCCTGCCAATCAGCAGACGCAGTCACGCTCTACTGGTGGATTGGGCGATATTTTAGGCAGTGTCCTGGGGGGTAACACCTCAGCCCAAACCAATACCCGTGCACAAGACAATGGCTTTGGTCTTGATGATATTATTGGAGGAATGCTAGGTGGCCAAATGGGTGGTAAGACCAGTGGCGCTGGTGGCCTAGGTAGTATCTTAGGTAGTGTATTAGGCGGCGGTCAAAGCGCCAATAGAGGAGCTCGAGCGGGCGGTAGTAAGGCTATGTTAGTAGCTGCATTAATGCCAATCGCCCTAAATTGGATCCAACGCAATGGCGGCTTATCTGATGCCTTAAATAAAATTCAAGATATGGGTTTTGGTAATCAAGCTCAATCTTGGATGAGTACCCAGCAGCAAAACGAAAACCTTGATCCTAACCAGATTAATAAGTTGTTTGATCAACAAGAGATTGATCAGGTGTGTCAACAGACAGGAGCTGACGAGACAGAAGTTCGTCAAGGTTTAGCTGAGCTGTTACCAGAGATTGTCAATCAGCTTACCCCAAGTGGAGACTTAGCAAAAGAGCAAGAAGCCAATAGTGAAATTGATGAAATTTTAAGTCAGATTTCAGCTTCTTTGCCTAAATAAAGCCAAATTTATCAACTATCTAGGTAAAGCCTAAACTAGATAATTTTGATTATGCGCTAATAAACCGATAGATGTCAGAGCCAGATTGCTTTTATTAGCAGGTCTGGCTTTTTTATTGTTACTGTTATGTGAATTTTAAATAAGAATGGCTAAAATGATTTAACTACCGATTTATCAAAGGGGGTCCGGGTGGTATGATAGGGCGTCTATTTTGACATCCATGCATTCGCATCAGATATATTTTGCATTTTAGCTTTCAAAGAGGCCCTCATGTTTTTGGCAGTCGATACCGTTTTTGACCAGTGTTCAGTAGCCGTAGTGGATAAAGACCTACAGATACTCAGTTGTCATACAGAACCTGGAAAACGAGAGCAAACCCAACTTATTTTGCCAATGATTGAGGCGGCATTACAGGAAGCGGGCGTGAAGCCGGGTGATATCACCGCTTTAATCTTTAACCGTGGGCCGGGTCCTTTTAGTGGTATTAGAATTAATACTGCTGTGGTACAAGCCTTATCGGTAGCTCATAACATACCTTGTGTCGGTGTCTCTAGCTTGAGTGCAATAGCTCAAGCGGCCTTCGATGAGCAGGATTTAGAGCAAGTTTATGTGGCTTTTGATGCCCGTATGAAGCAGGTTTATTTTGCACAGTATCAGCTTGACTCTACCACTCAGGTGATGAGCCTAACGGAAGGCACTAATGAGCAGCTGCTTGATTATGATCAAGGCACTGATCTTGCTTTGCCGATAGTAGGCAATGGCGCAGAATTATTAACAGCTCAGCAAGATCAACCTCTCTATGCGGACATTCAGCCTGATGCAGCCACTCTGGCCAAGCTAGGTGTCGCACAGTATTTACAGCATGGCGGCGTGCCTGCAGAGCAAGCCCTCCCAGTGTATTTGCGTAATGATGCTTGGAAAACGCTTAAAGAGCAGGGCAAAGCCTAATTACTGGTAACTTACTGTCTGCCGAAGAAGAAAAACTATTTAAAATCAGCCATCCCAATCTTATTTAATCTTTATACAGCGAGACTTTACTTTGGATCTGTTACTCATTTTTAAAGCAATAATCATGGGTATTGTGGAGGGTATTACTGAGTTTTTACCCATATCCAGTACCGGTTATTTAATTTTATCTGCAGACCTTATGGGGTTTTGGACCAAAGAAAAAGCAGATCTATTTATTGTCGTTATTCAGTTAGGCGCTATCTTGGCCGTGGTGTATGAATATTGGGGCCGTCTGTGGCATGCCTTAATGGGACTGATAACTGGTAAGTCGGAAGGTCCAAATGCCCTAAGAAATCCCCGTCAGCTCGGCTTAAGCCTTATTGTGGCTACTATTCCTGTGATGATCGTCGGCTTTACTATGGCCGATCAAATTAAGCAGTATTTATTTAACCCCTATATTGTTGCCATTATGCTTATATTAGGGGGTCTACTGATATTCTATGTTGAGCGTAAGCCCATACCTATTGTGGCAGAAGAAGCAGAAGATGTGAGCTTTAAACATGCGCTATTGATCGGTTTGTTTCAGTGCTTAGCGCTTATTCCAGGTACCTCACGTTCAGGGTCGACCATTATCGGTGCGCTGTGGTTAGGGGTTTCTCGCAAAGCTGCGGCTGAATTTTCCTTCTTCTTAGGTATTCCGGTTATTATTGGGGCTGGCTTGCTGGATTTGGTTAAGCACAAAGATGTCTTATCTAGCTCTGAAGACTGGTTAGTACTGGGTGTGGGCATAATCGTATCGTTCATCGTTGCCCTGCTATGTATCCGTTGGTTAGTAGACTGGGTGAGTCGTCGCGACTTTACGATTTTTGCTTGGCTGAGAATTGTTACCGGTATTATCGTGCTTTTGGTGGCTTGGATTTTTGGTTATACCATTCAAGGCTAAAGCTCGTTAACACAGCGCCCTATATTTGATAGCACTTCATAAGGTTACGATAACACGATGAGTCATACGACTGAAGCCACTTATGTTCCGATAGTTCATTCGGCCTCTGTTTCTATTGAGGTAGCTCCTGTCATACAGATACTAGAGCAGTTGATAGAAGCAGCCAATTTATCATTGAAGTTACAAGTGACATCTATTGAGCGCAAACTGAGCCAAAAAGTACGTCAGCAGCTAAGTGATGAGTACCAAAGACCGGTATTTATTATTGATGATAAGGGGCAACTGTCTCTATTAACCCATCATATTAGCGTTGCCCCAGACTGGAAGAGCTTGCAGCGCCGAGTGGTGAGTGCGGGTCGAAAGTCAGAGATGTTGCTTCAAGCTTGTAAGCTAACCGATCAAAGTCAGGTGCTTGATGCTACGGCAGGCTTTGGTCATGATAGCTTGATTCTTGCCAGTACTGGCGCTCAAGTGACTATGTTAGAGCGTAATCCTTTGATGGCATTGCTACTGATGTATGAGCAGCATCTTATGTCGCAGCAAGCCAACTGGCAAAAGTTGATGGTAAGGCTCAAAGTTGTGTGTGCTGACTCAGCTCAGTTTATGGAAGCACTATCTGCAGCAAATCAACCGGAGCAAGAGGTAAGTCATTCCAGTTATGATGTGATTTATTTGGACCCCATGTTTCCCGAAAACAGCTACGAAAATGCCGCAACTGGTAAAGGGGCTAAAGTAGGCAAGCACATGCAGGCATTACATCACATTGCTCAGCCGCCAGACAATACTGAAGAACAAAGGTTGTTAACTCTGGCCTTAAATAAGGTTGTACCAGGGGGAAGAGTGGTGGTGAAAAGACCGGCCGCAGCACCATTATTTGCTCAATCAAACCCAGATGAAAGCTGGCACAATGATGTACTACGCTTTGATGCTTATTTTAATAAAGCCTAAGAGCCTATATTTAGGTTAGTGTATGTGGCTATAGTTAGGGCATGTGGTTATAGTTAGCACAGGTGGTTATAGATAGTATCGAGAGTCTTATAAGGCCGCTAAAGGCTAAGCCCTTTTGATATCGCAAACTAACGGATTAGGGCTTACTAAAATTAGGTATAAATGATAAGCTAGCTGAAATTAAACACTCTTTATGAGTAACTCTGACATAAGTAACTCTGACTTAATCATGACTCAATCATCTTTACAGCCGAATAAAGAAACCAGTATTTTTAATTTGCCCAACAATTTGACCATGGCTCGTATTGCTATGATTCCCTTATTTGTGGCAATTGCATACTGGCCTCCTGCGCTGGGCATTGGCGTTCCGATGATCTCGGATAATGCCATTGCTAACATCGGCATGAATATGGATGCGTTTAGCGACAGCATGTTTAGACATCTGTTGTTAACGTTGTTGTTCATTCTTGCTGCCATTACCGATTGGTTGGATGGTTATTTGGCTCGTAAAATGAATATTGTTTCTGCTTTTGGTCGTTTCTTAGACCCAGTTGCAGACAAGCTGATGGTCGCCGCCGCCTTAATTGTTTTGGTTCAATGGCATCCCAATATCATTATGTCGATTGCCGCCATTGTGATTATTTCTCGTGAAATTGCAGTCTCCGCCTTACGTGAATGGATGGCAGAATTAGGGGCTCGTACCAGCGTAGCAGTGTCTTATGTGGGCAAGCTGAAGACCACTTTTCAGATGGTGGCCATCACTGTACTGTTATTAAATATTGAGTCATTACAAACGATTGGCTATATCTTGATGGTTGCTGCTGTGGTGCTCACCTTATGGTCGATGATGATCTATATGAGAGCTGCTTGGCCTTATTTGAAACAAAACTAATTTAAGACAATCAACAAGCAAATAAAAACGCCCTAACTTTTACATTAGGGCGTTTTTTGATTTTAGGTGTTAATATTACTCAAACTCAACCGAACCATTTTCACCTAGGTTATCTGCAGTTTTACCATCTTGGATGGCTGCTGCTGCCATTTTTGCGGCACTGATTATGCCACTACCACTACGCCAGAATTCAGCGCCATTGGGGACTACTTTAATTAGCTGTACATTTTCATCTTCTTTGCCATGTTCATAAAAGGCATTATAAATTGGAGACCATAGCTCATCGAGCTTGGCTTGATCTTCAACCAGTTTGGCTTCACCATTAATAGACACATAATCTTTGCTGTCTTGGCTGACGTATGACAGATTCACTTGGGCATTGTTTTTGATATTAGCGACTGCTTGCGTCGTTTTATCGCCAATGAACCATATTTCACGAGCACCCAAGCTGGTTTCGCTAGTGGTCATCGGGCAGGCATGTAAATGACCTTCGTTAGTGACGGTGGTCATCATGGCAAATTTAACGTCTTTAACGATTTCACGAATAGTATCTATTTGTTGTTGCTTACTCATCTTAATTTCCTTTTAGTGATTTAAGTTTATTCTCTTTTATTAACTACTGATATTAACTAATAAGTTTTTTTGCCTGACTTGTTTGTCGACATATTTTTATAGTGAATTTTTATGGTATGTCGGCAGTGAACAAATGAACACCTTGAAAATGTAAAGGGTGAGGGGAGTTTGTAAACAATCAACAGATTCAGTTAACTCTAGTAACCAAACCTTTTTATAAAAGAAAATTAAGATAAATCAGACGTTAATAACGATAGATTTTGCAGTGATATATCAAAACTGTTACCAATTTAGTTTTAGTTTGCAAAAGCAGGGGAAAGATAGTGGTTCAATGCCACGTTTGACTCAACTTCTTGCTATAATAGCGGCTAATTAAATCGACTTTTTGCTCGACTGGGTGGTTATCCCTCTAAAAGTAACCAAATCAGTGCGACACCGAGATTTTTTGTCTCGTCTCACTATCACATAATATCGAAGTTTGTTTTTTTATACTTTTCTTCCCACTTAGATACTGCGGAAATTGCCTTATGATGACCCTCGCTGGACACCGTTTTTTAACCGAGTTTAAAACCAATCAACTGATTGAGCAGTTAAATAGCCAAGCGGCCCTAAAAGTGACTGGTATTGACACTCAACAAGTGTATGTCTTGTCGCGTGACCTTAACGATGCAGAGCGTAAAAAGGCCTTAGATTTATTGAATCAAGGCGAGGAAGTAGACCAAATTACAGCGACACAAGGGCAGTGCCAGGTCATTGTTAGCCCTAGATTTGGCACCATTTCACCTTGGTCTAGTAAGGCAACAGATATCTTTAATAACTGTGACCTTGACGTTGAACGTGTTGAGCGCGTTATCGTTTTCACCTTAACCGGTGACAATCTGCCTACCAAATTACCAAAAGAGGCAGAGCAAATCTTACATGACCGTATGACTCAAAGCTTGGTATATGAGTTTGCTAAGTTAGAGCAGCTGTTTGATGATCACAGCCCAGCCCGCCTAAATCATATTGACGTAATTGGCGAAGGTCGTGCGGCATTAGAAGCGGCCAACCAAGAGTTTGGTTTTGCTTTATCTAGTGAAGATATTGATTATTTAATGGCAGCTTATGTTGATGAGCTAAAGCGCAACCCAACAGACGTAGAGCTTATGATGTTTGCTCAGGCCAACTCAGAGCATTGCCGTCACAAAATCTTCAACTCAGAGTGGACCATTGATGGTGAGGTTCAGCCAAAATCACTATTTAAAATGATCCGCAACACTCATGAGAAAAACCCTCAAGGTATCTTATCGGCCTATAAAGATAACGCTGCCGTTATGGAAGGCTTTGAAGCCCAACGTTTTTATCCTCTACCTACCGTACAATTGGGTGGCTCATTAGGGGATGATGCCTTATCGACTGAAATGCATCAGTATGGTTTTCATAACGAAAACATCGATATCTTAATGAAAGTTGAAACCCATAACCACCCAACGGCCATTGCACCTTATGCCGGTGCTTCAACTGGGGCGGGTGGTGAAATTCGTGACGAAGGGGCAACCGGTCGTGGTGGTAAGCCAAAAGCCGGTCTAACTGGCTTTAACGTCTCTCACTTACACCTACCAGATATGCCAGAGAAGTGGGAGCAGTCAGGTAAGGTTAGCACCAAAGATTATGGCAAGCCAGACCGTATGGCTTCAAGCTTAGAGATTATGACAGAAGCGCCCTTAGGTTCTGCTAACTTCTCTAATGAGTTTGGTCGTCCTAACTTATGTGGCTACTTCCGCTCGTTCCAGTTAGACACCAGTAAAGAGCAAGATGGTAGAGAAATGCGTGGTTACCATAAGCCTATTATGATTGCTGGTGGTTACGGCAACATCAAGCGTAACTTGGTTGAGAAAAATGGCATCCAAGAAGGTGATTTGTTAATCGTACTGGGTGGCCCAGCGATGCAAATCGGCTTAGGTGGTGGCGCAGCCTCATCTGTAGACAGTGGTGAGTTAGACGAAGGCCTAGACTTTGCTTCTGTACAACGTGATAACGCTGAGATGGAGCGCCGCTGTCAAGAAGTTATCGATCGCTGCTGGTCTTTAGCAGGCGATGATATTGAAAGCAGCAACTCTGGCAAAGATGGCAACCCAATTGTGTCTATCCATGACGTGGGTGCAGGGGGTCTATCTAACGCTATGCCTGAGTTGGTTGATGACCATGATATGGGTGCTCATTTGAATTTACGCCGTATTCCTTCATTGGAAGCGGGTATGTCACCAATGGCTATCTGGTCAAATGAAGCGCAAGAGCGTTATGTGCTAGCTATTCGCCCAGAAAGCGAAGAGTTGTTTGATGCTATTTGTAAACGTGAGCGCTGCCCATATGCTATTTTGGGAACAGCAACCACAGTTCGTCAGTTAAAAGTAGATGATGATTTATTAGAAGACCAACCAGTAGATATGCCAATGCAGGTATTACTGGGCGGCACGCCACAAATGAAACGTTCATTTGAGCGTAGTGAGCAGCAGCTAAGCGCCTTAGACTTATCAGCTACTAAGCTAACAGAAGCAGTACATGATGTCTTACGTCATCCAACCGTAGCCAGTAAGTCTTTCTTAATTAGTATCGGTGACCGTTCTATCACCGGTATGGTGACTCAAGATCAGTATGTGGGCCGTTATCAAGTGCCTGTGGCAGACTGTGCGGTGACCATCTCTGGCTTGATGGCAGATACTGGTGAAGCAATGAGTGTGGGCGAGCGTCCTCCTGTGGCTTTAATTAGCCCAGCGGCTTCAGCGCGTTTGGCTGTGGCCGAAGCGATTACCAACATTGCCGGTGCTCGTATTGATAAGATTTCAGACATTACTTTATCAGCAAACTGGATGGCCGCTTGTGGTGAAGATAAAGAAGATGAAGCTTTATTTGATGCCGTTTATGCCATCGGTGAAGAGCTATGCCCAGCATTAGGTATCGCCATTCCAGTAGGTAAAGACTCCCTATCTATGCGTGCTGGCTGGACAGATGACGACGGAGATAAAGCCGTTGTTAGTCCAATGAGCTTAGTGGTTACGGCGTTTGCTCCTGTACAAGATGTAAATAAGACCTTAACGCCTGAGCTTAAGAATGCTGACTCAGCGTTATACCGCTTGGATCTATCAAAAGGTCAGTTCCGTTTGGGTGGTTCAATCCTAGCTCAAACTCAGAGCCAATTAGGTAATGAGTGCCCTGACTTAGCTAGTCCACAAGACTTGATCAGCTTCTTTAACTTTATCCAAGCAGGTAATGAACAAGGGGTTATCAGTGCTTATCACGATATCGGTGATGGCGGCTTATTGGCGACAGTGGCAGAGATGCAGTTCACCAACCGTTTGGCGATTAATCTAAACCTAACGGATGACAATCTATTAGGTCAGTTGTTTGCCGAAGAATTGGGTGCTGTTATCCAGGTATTGCCTGAGCATGTGGATGCGGTTATGGCGCTAGCTGAAGAGCACAACGTTGCTGATATGCTAAGCCTAGTAGGTCAGACTATTGAGACGCCAGTGGGCGGTGCAAACCAAGACAAACTGACCATTATTACTCCGTCACATCAAGGCGACAATGCTTTAGTGTTTGACCGTAGCGACCTACAGCAAACTTGGACTCAAGTGAGCTATCAAATTGCTAAACGCCGTGATAACCCAGAGTGCGTACAACAAGAGTTTGATTTAATTGCTGATCCGAACCATCACGGTCTGATTGCTCAAGCTAACTTTGACTTAAATCAAAAAGTTGAAGAACCTTATTTAGAAAGCCGTCCTAGTAAGCCTAAGGTAGCTATCTTACGTGAGCAGGGCGTTAACGGTCAGTTAGAAATGGCTGCTGGTTTTGAGCGTGCAGGGTTTGACGCAGTAGACGTTCACATGAGCGACCTGCTCGAAGGCCGTATTGATTTACGTGACTTCAATGGCCTAGTGGCCTGTGGTGGCTTTAGCTATGGTGACGTCTTGGGTGCAGGCTCAGGTTGGGCTAACTCAATCTTGTTCCATGATGAGCTACGTATGCAGTTCGTACGTTTCTTCGCACGTCCAGACACCTTCAGTTTAGGGGTATGTAACGGTTGTCAGATGATGGCTCAGTTAAAAGACCTAATCCCAGGTGCTGAAAACTTCCCACGCTTCACCTATAACCAGTCAGCTCGTTTTGAAGCACGTACTGTGAACGTTAAGATTGAACGTACTAAGTCAATCTTATTAAAAGGTATGCAAGACAGCATCTTACCAATCGCGGTAGCGCATGGTGAAGGTTTTGCAACTTTAAATGAGACAGATATTGAAGGTATGTCAAACCACGGTCAAGTTGCAATGCGCTATGTGGATAGTCAAGGCAACCCAACTGAAACTTATCCATTGAACCCGAACGGTTCTATTGGTGGGGTAACAGGTATTTGTAGTACCGATGGTCGTGTGACACTTATGATGCCACACCCTGAGCGTACCTTACGTGCTGTGAACCACAGTTGGAAGCCAGAAGACTGGTCTGAGGATGGTGCGTGGATGCGTATGTTCCGTAACGCCAGAGCTTGGTTAAGATAGTAGCCGGTTCTCCCTCCTTTAATTAAAGGAAGGTATAGCAGATTGGTTTTTTAATAAAAAGGTGAGTCATTAAGTGGCTCACCTTTTTTATATGTTATAAGTAATATTATGTCTGATATTAGATAGTGATATTACAAAATAGACAATAACTCTACTTTCAACTCACCTTGAAAGCCTGTATTTTAAAGGTGTACAGTATTTTATATGAAGATTAATAAGGGCAAACATAATTATTGTTGAATTAGTTGAAGTTAGAGAAACACTTGAGGATATTGAAAGAATTTGCCAGTACTTTTTAGAGCATGAAGATATCCCAAGACTTCTTACTCAAGAGCAGCGTGAAGAGATTAAGGCTATTTTAGCGCCGACTCTACGAGAAGATGGCAATGAAACTGAAAAAAGGGCTTTATGGAGTGACTTATTAAATAACCTAGTTATCACTGATAGCCATGGAGATAAGCTGCATTTCTTTAGAGATCAAAAGCATGATCGATTATATTTTGGCAGTCAAGAAGGGTATAAAACCATCACTGAGCTGTCAGAAAATGAATCACCAATTACTTCTGCTAATAAACGGTTCTAAATAAATGTACTTTTAAACTGAAATATAACGCTAAAAAATTAAGCAAAAAGGTGAGCCAGAGATGGCTCACCTTTTTTGTGGTTTTTTAGATATTGAATGAATATAGCTGGTTCAGGAGTTATTTTTGTCACGTCTTACAGATATTAGTTCTGACCATATTAAGCTGTTTGAGAGTGATGAGGATAGTGATCCACTGGGAATAATTTATCGTAAGCCCAGTTATAGCTAAAGGTATACACCAGATAAAAGCCTACTAAAGACGCATCCATGATGAATGCCTGCCATAAACTGATATTGAGATACCAAGCGACCATAGGTAAATAAAGGAGTAATAATCCCCCTTCAAACAAAAATACATGAAGTATTCTAATTTTTGGGGTTTTTAAAGTATTGCCTTTAAATTTAAGCATCCCTTTATCGAATATTAAATTAAAGCCGTAGCTCCATAGGGTGGCCATAATGGAGCCTGCGATGGCAATGACACTGATTTCTTTGAGACTAAAGTCAAAGAAAAAGCTCATAATTGGGATCGATAAGATCAAAGCAATGATTTCAAAACCAACTGCATGACGAATCCGATCTTTATTAGTGCGCATGAATTTTATCCAGTTAAATTATATAGAGTAATAGAAAGTCTTATGTGTCTATTCTATCTGCTAAACTAATAAACCAAAGTTAGTTACTATAGGAAAATCCGATAGATGAATTTTACTCTAGAACAATTACAAGCTTTCGTGGCCACTGTTGAAACAGGCTCCTTTTCTGCGGCAGCCCGTCGTTTGGGTAAAGCGCAGTCGTCAGTGAGTGCAGCCGTCTCTAATTTAGAAATAGATTTAAATAACAAGTTATTTAGCCGTGACAGTCGTTATCCAAAGCTTACTGTAGAAGGGGAGCGGTTATTGGCTGAGGCTTATTTGATACTTGAGCGCTGTGAGTACTTTTTTGGGGTATCAAAAAGCTTAAGTGAAGGGGTGGAAAGTAAGTTGGTTCTGGCCGTCGATGATCTGTATCCTTCTGAATGGCTGGCAAAATTGCTCGATGAGTTTGATACTTTATTTCCCAGTGTGGAGCTCGAGCTATTGCTGCCTATTATGGAAGACGTCAGTAGATTAGTACTCGATAAGCGAGTGGATTTAGGGATTATGTGGAGCCAAGAAAAACTGCCTTCGGCGATTAACTTTCATACTTTAGGCTGGATCCCCCATAAAGTGGTGTGCGCTCCTGACCATGACATGGCCAACAAAACAGTGAGTTGGGATGATTTAAGAAAGTTTCGCCAGTTATCCGTTGCAACGCGCAATGATAGTGTAGAGAAGTCTCGATTACGCATCTCTTCTAAAGTGTGGTGGATAGAGAGTCAGTTGCTGATTATCGAACTGGTACAAAGAAAACTAGGCTGGGCATTGGTTCCTGAGCACATTGTCGCTGAAGCTTTAGAGGAGGGTAGCTTGGTCTCTCCAGCACTGGATTTTGATAATAACAGCTGGCCAGTGGCTGTTGAGCTTATTTGGCATAAAGAAAAGTCTTTTGGAAAGGCCGGGGCTTGGTTAAAGCAAGCCATAACCAAACTCAATACATAGGAAGAGGAGTGGCAAAAATCAAAGCATAACAGCAGTAGTTTAGTTAATTACCGAAAAGTTGTTAGTAGCTAAACTTAAAGGTAGACAGATTTTTAGTTCTGTGATAATTTTATCATTGTAATAATGTAGACACATTAGTTACATATAGTAAACACCTATTATCAAGTGAGTAGTTTTTAACCATTGGCTTTAAAGTTATCTGAAAAAGCTTGGGTATTGGTAATACTTTTATCTCAATAACTGTTTTTTATAAGGATATTTTATGGGTGCGTTTGGTAAACTAAAAATCTCTATCTTAGCGGCTACGATGACCACTTTGGTTGGCTGTGCTACTGTTGCGGATGTGGCAGGATATAATACAGCTGCGTTAAATAGCAGTGCTGCGAAAAGTTACAGTCAAGTGGTTTCTAAGGCAAGCAGCCAAGGGACTGTAGATAGAACTTCTAGTACAGCAATTCGAGTGAATAGAATTTTCAATCGTTTAAAGCCTCACGCTGATCGCGCCAACACAACAGGTATTCCTTTTGACTGGCAACTGACAGTCATTCGCTCACCTGAGCTAAATGCTTGGGCGATGCCAGGGGGGAAAATGGCAGTTTATACGGGTATTGTAGAGAAGTTAAACCTTACTGATGCTGAAATTGCTGCCATTATCGGTCATGAGATGACACATGCTCTAGAGGAGCACAGTAAAAAGGATGCAGGCCAAAAAATCTTAACGGGTTTAGCGCTACAATTAGGCGGTTCGGCGCTACAAGCTAAGACAGGATTAAGTGCAGATTCTATCGGTTTACTGAGTGATTTGGGTATCGATAAGCCGTTTTCTCGTAGCCAAGAATCAGAAGCGGATGCAGGCGGTCTACGTCTGATGGCACAAGCGGGTTATAATCCTGCAGCAGCGATCTCTGTTTGGAAAAAAATGGAAGCTGTCCAAGGACGTAGCAATGCGGTAGTCACGTTAATGTCTACTCACCCAAATTCTCAGCAGCGTATTGATAAAATCCAAGCCCTATTACCTGAAGTGACGCCTATTTACCAAGCTGCTGCTAAAGCCAACTAAAAGCTTGTAGGACTCGGGTCTATAGAGCTTAAAACTTCAATAGTTATTTCAATAGTTATTTCAATAATTATTAGCTGTCATCAACCTTATAAGCTCGCTATTGCTATGTGAGCGATGATCGAGCTTATAAGGTATCGTTTTTATGAAAACAAAGCAGTATTACTCGCCTTTATTTTGAGCCTGTTCAATTAACTCTTTTACTCGAGCACTCTCTTTTAAGACACAAGCCTCATAAGCAGAAAGCTCTTTGGCTTCTTGTTCTGCCTGTTTTTCTTGTTCTTCTTTTTGTTTGAAGTACTGTTCTAACTCTTCTGGTTGTGAATAACTCATTACGGACTCCTTAGATTATTTTTTATGAGATGTTAGTTGTTTATGATTGGCTACTAGCTAGTCGATTGAGCATAGCTTCTAGCCTTTGATTGTTTTGTTCGATATATTGCTCGCCCAGTACCAGTATCTCATCCGCTGTTTGTACAGTTTTTGGGTGGTGCTGCAATCCACTTTGTAGTGTTTTACTGCCATTGGAAAGCATTTTTGGCAAACTCTCTTTGGTGACCTCAAAATGACATTGCCAACCAATCACCCAAGTATTTAGCGATTTATGTAGCGAGGTTTGATAAATAAAACCTTGGTTAGCCCAGGCTTTGGTTTGGGCAATAATTTGAGCCCCTTCAGGACAGTCAAAGCCGTCACCATGAAAGTGAAATACATTAAAAGGTGATTTTGGTAAGTCTTGGAGTAGGGGATGAGGCTTGCCGTCTGAGGTTAACTCAAGCTCAAACCAACCAATTTCTTTTATGCCAGTAGGCTTAATCTTAGCACCCAAACAATGCGCGATTAGCTGCGCCCCTAAACACATACCAATAACGGTTTTACCGGCATCAATGGCTTGTTTAATTAGCTGCTTTTCGGCGATTAACCAAGGGTGTTTATTTTCATCATGGACACTCATGGGACCGCCCATGACAATGAGCCAGTCAAAGCTATCAGGCGTAGGTACTTTATCGTTATTGTAGGAGCGGCTTATGGTCATTTGGTGGTGGTGACGGTCTGCCCACTGTCTAATATAGCTTAGGTCTGCGTAATTGGTATGAAATAGAGCATGAATGCGTAGCGTCATAACCCACCTCGAAGTAAAAAATATTAACCATCAATGACTTATTGTTTTATCTGCAATAGCCGACTGTCTGCTATAACCTTTTATCTGTCCGTAGTGCTTTGTCTAGAATAAGTGTTTAGGATTAATTGTATCTAGAGCGGCTCACGTACTTTTTATTAAGTGCTTTTAATATCGCGTAAGTCTCTAAATCCATCAGCCCATTTATTTTTTGCGGTCTAAAATGCAGCTGAAAGGCGTAGATAACATCACGGCTGGATTTATCCCACTCATCGCTGTCATTAATTTGATAACCATAGTCGCTAAATAACTGCTTAATCTCGGGAATGGTCGCAGTCTCAAATGAGCTCTCAGTCAAAAACTGCTGTTTGTCTGTTTCATTATACCAAGCGCCCACACCATATTCTTTATATAACCGCTCCCAAGGAAACTTAGCACCTGGGTCAATTTTACGTGAGGGTGCCATATCGGAATGGCCAATAATATTGGTAGGCTCAATCTCATAGCGCTCAGCGATATCTTTTACCAAATGAGCCACCTTTTTAATTTGCAGCTCAGTGAAATCAATATAATGATGGGGTGGGTGGTAACCGTTATTGGCCTCCAAAGCTACCCTAGCATTTTGACCGCGCAGCTGTGGAGCGATACCTAAATTGACAATCTCAATGCCAATAGAGGTGTCATTTAATATTTTTCTACCTTCAAAACTGCCAGCACCTGCATGCCAAGCGCGTTCCTCTTCAGGAACAAGCTGATAGACTTTATTGTTATCAGCCAAAGGCACTAAATAGTGAGCGCTGACATTGCCTTTGGTCAAGATCTCTAAGGAGGCCTCCTCATTTTCAGCAGTATAATGTAAGACGATGAATCTAATGCGCTGGCTTTTGCCTTGTGCCTGATGGCTGTTATCAATGACATAGTGTGGTGCTGAGTGGATAGCACAGCCACTGAGTAAAGACAGAGCGAGACTGACGCCAACTAAAGCTTTTATTTTTATCATAGGTTTTTTCAGGAGTAATGGGTCAAAGTATTGTTTGGGTTGGGCTGAATAGATGGCTTTATTATAGCGTGAATCTTTGGGCTACATTGTGTAAGAGACTTTAAGCTTCAGCAACAACAATACTGAAATGTTTCTAGAATTAGGGGTTTTAGGAGGTAAAGACAATATTAAGTAAAAATGGACAGTTTGATGTCGACATACCAAAAAATAAATTGTATGATTGCGATAATTTCATAAATAAAGCGACAGTATATAACTGTACTAGACGAGAATAGTTATATAGCAATATTGACTGAAGCGTCTATTAAACGTGGATTGCCACTTACTTTATTTTTGATATTATCCAGACACATGCCTTAAATGGATTTATTTATTTTTCGATAGGAGTCGATATGAAACGTTTAACTACTTTACTTGCTACTGCAACACTAACCGGTCTGTTATCAACCACAGCAATGGCTGCGTCATTAAATGGCACTCAGTGGCAGTCTATTGATGATAAGACAAAAGAGAAAAAAGCGGTTATTAAAATGACCGAGAGTAATGGTGTTGTAACCGGTACTATCATCAAGCTTAATGATGCTTCAAAAGCAAAAGAAGTTTGCTCAAAATGTGAAGGCTCATTAAAAAACAAACCAATCGTTGGTCTACCTATTTTAACCAAGCTAAAAGCAGACGGTAAAAACTCTTGGTCTGGTGGTGACTTGGTTGATCCAGAAAGTGGTAAGGTTTACGGTGGTACTGTGAAGCTTGCTGAAGATGGTAAGACCTTAAAGTTAACAGGTAATATTAAGGGTATGCCATTCTTGAAGCGTAGCCAAACTTGGACACGTGTTAAATAAGTTTATTCGCTATTAAAGCAAAAGAGCTTATTAAAATAGAACTTATTAAATAAAAAAAGGTTAAAGGCCGTATGAACTGACCCCCAAATGTTGGACGGTTTAGTTTAGATCAAGGACTGAGTTCTGTATTGCACAGGACTCAGTCCTTTTAGTTTAAGTTGAATACGTTC
>NZ_FUGD01000169.1 GCF_900162815.1 Psychrobacter pasteurii
AAGTCCTTGTTGTGAAGTTTGTCTTGGTAAACTCACTTTAGCAACTTCGGACTTCTTTTTTTATCTTTTTTTTGAGCGCTTATCCCGAACTGGGGTTATTTATCAATTTCTCAGCCTGTTTTTTTTCAGCCTACTTTTTGAACCACCACCCGGATATAAATGTAACTATGAATAAAACAACTTTTAAAATATCGAAGATGGACTGCCCTTCGGAGGAAAACCTAATCCGAATGAAATTAGAGGGCCACTCGAATATTGAACATCTTGAGTTCGACATTCCTAACCGTCAATTAACTGTGTTTCATCATGACAATATAGAAGGGATAGAGACTGCTATTCATGACCTAAAATTAGGAGACACCCTACTCTCGACCGAAACCATTGACCCCTCTGATCCCAACAATAATTTTAAAATTGATGCTGACTCTAGTCACAAAAAAGATGCTGAGCAAAGAAAGCTACTATGGATAGTGCTGGTCATTAACTTTGCTTTCTTTATTATTGAAATGAGCACGGGACTGATTTCTCGTTCGATGGGGTTGGTCGCCGACAGCTTAGATATGTTAGCAGATAGCTTCGTGTACGGAATTAGCTTATTTGCGGTCGGTGGAACGGTCATTAAGAAAAAACGGATTGCTAGAATTGCCGGATATTTTCAAATTACGCTAGCGATTCTTGGTTTTTTAGAAGTACTAAGACGTTTCTTTGGCAATGAGCAGTTACCTGACTTTTCTACCATGATAGTCATATCGATTCTTGCGCTAATTGCAAACTTGATTTGCCTCTATTTACTACAAAAATCGAAAAGCAAAGAAGAAGAAGCCCATATGCAAGCCAGTATGATTTTCACTTCAAACGATGTGATTATCAATTTAGGGGTAATTGTTGCAGGGATTTTGGTTAATTGGTTACACTCTAGTACGCCTGATTTGATTATTGGTAGCATCGTATTTGCTTTAGTTATTCAGGGCGCCTTTAGAATATTGAAGTTGAGTAAGTAGCTTAATTAAACCGCTAAGTGTAAAGTAACTGGGTTTGAAGCAAATAAACATCATAAGGATATGAGACCTCAAGCAATGATTGAACAAACTTTAAATCTAGTCATCACCAAAGACCATCAGCAAGTTGCCGTTTGGCGAATAATAGATGATGAAGTCTTTGATAAGAATCTGGGAGACCTTCCTAAATTTTGTGTAAGTATTTAATCTAAACGTCAGTTACACAGAATCTGGGATGGTCTCTTCAAGTCCTCACTAGCGCACCGATCATAGATAGAATATCTATGGTAAGTACATCATGAAGTACACTGTGGCTATCTCAGCAAGTTGAAACCTTAATACCATTAGCTCACAGCCAAAGATTCAAGTCCTCACTAGGGAGCTAGACCAGTAAAGACGCCTGATCTATTTCACTAGTATTGGAGCAAAGGGCCTTAAGTTGATATCTTTTACAGATTTTCAGACTTGTTCTTGGTTGGTGGTACTGAGTAGGTTCCCACAACATGGGCAACTAATTCGTCAGATCCATCTGAGTATAAAGAAACCTCGCCTACGACTAGACTCCTTCCCACTTTTAGCAGTTTGCACTCAGCAATAATACGTGATTTTGCAGTGGGCTTACGTAAAAAGTTGATAGTTAAACTTGTGGTGACTGCTAACGGTACTATGCCAATTCTACCTAAGATAGCTACATAAAGAGCCACATCAGCAATTCCCATCATTACAGGCCCCGATACAGTACCTCCAGGTCTCAAATCATCTAAACCAATATCATGGGATAAAATTGACCCACTGCTATTTACTGCCTCAATCCTGTACTTTGCTTGAGGGAACTCAGACTTCATGAACTCAGCTATCTCTTCCTTGGTTGCTGACATAAGGCTTCCTTTAATCTAACTGTTATTGGTACTTCTATTCTATCCTAACTTTCCACCTTATTACGATAAAAAA
Source organism: Psychrobacter pasteurii (assembly GCF_900162815.1). Taxonomy (GTDB): domain Bacteria; phylum Pseudomonadota; class Gammaproteobacteria; order Pseudomonadales; family Moraxellaceae; genus Psychrobacter; species Psychrobacter pasteurii. The sequence goes on from NZ_FUGD01000169.1 coordinate 1,950, forward strand.
TTATAGAGCCATTTTTAGGTCAGAGCACTAGTTTTAAAGTGCTTGACGGTTTTATGAGAGGTATAGTCTAAAAAAGAACAGCAAGCTAATTTAAAAAAAGTATTATCTTTAGTGAGCGGTCAGGTATTACAGATGCGTATTCATAATACGGGCTAATCACTTAAGAGAGCATTTCACGATTAATTCCGTTACTATTAAGACTGATATCAACTTTAATTAGTAATAGACATTATGACTACAAAAATATTAGGCAAACTAAATCCATCAAGCTACAGTCCACTGCCTTATTTTATTGAAAAAGTACCAGCAGGTTTTCCTTCTCCTGCAACAGGGTATATAGAAACCAGTATTGATCTTAATGAGTTATGTATTAGTCACCCTAATGCTACTTTTTTAGTTCGTGCAGGAGGGCTATCAATGATTGATGCAGGTATCTATCCTGATGACTTGCTGGTTGTTGATCGTAGCTTAGAAGCCCAGCACTGCGACATTATAGTTTGCACAGTAAATGGTGAATTCACTGTTAAAGAGTTATGCCTTGAACCTACCCCTAAGTTAGTTGCATACAACAAAGATTTTGATGACATCCCATTAAGTGATGACATTGAGTTTGAAGTATTCGGTGTGGTTAAAAACATTATTAGAGAGCTAAAGCGTGGCCGTGGTCAGCAACGCCGTTCTGATTTTTAAAATGGCTTTGTAATCGGTTTTCAAATGTCCGAAAAATTGAACAGCCTACCATCAATAGTACTCATTAACTCTTCAACGCTACTGTGCTTGGCTTTTAAATACTTGCCTCTAAGCTCCTCATCTACCAAATAAATAGAACGCTTCTCTTTGTTAGGCTTGTGGAACTGACTCATAAACGGTTCGTCATCCGCGTTGTGAGTAAGTAGCGTAAAGCTATGTACTGGCTCATTAAAGTGATTATTAAACTCATAAAGCCCAGCGATAGTAAAAGCTTCATTATCCTTTCTATAAATACGCTTCCATTCATTTTTATTGTTATCACCGCTTGAGTAGTATGGTTCCATAAAGCCCTGCATAGGGACTAGGCAAAACTGATTTCTAGTAAACGCTGGTTTAAATGTTTTTTTGTCTTCGATTGTTTCAATTCGTGCATTATAAGTAGAGTAATCTACTGGGGCACTTGCCCAGAAGGGAGTAAGTCCAAATTGCCCTTTGACGATGCTAAGCCCCTTATCAGTTTGAATAATGATCGGGCAATAATCTTTTGGGTAAACTCTTTTTTTATAATTGAAGTCAATCTCCAACTGCTTGTTCAAAATACTCTCAATCTGTTTCGGACTTGCAGGTTCAAAATTAGAGCACATATCAGCCATCCTTTTTAATTTTTAGAGCATGGTCTTTTATCTCATTATTTACTAATACCACATCTGATTCTAGCTTATTTAGTTAAACAGCAACTCTTAGAGAGAAGTTTGCGACACTGGGTGTCGCTTATTTTGTTTATGAGATATCAAATCAACACTGCTTCTTGATAGCATAGTAACACTATCTCTTACTTCATTAATCTAGCCCTTCTACGTGCAGGACATTTTATGTACGCACTTATTGACTGCAACAGCTTTTATGCCACTTGTGAGAAGTTATTCAGACCTGATCTGAAGAATAAGCCAGTCGTTGTGCTATCAAATAATGATGGGTGTATCGTTGCTCGCTCCAAGGAAGCTAAGGAGTTAGGTATCAAAATGGGCGTACCTTACTTTCAAGTTAAAGAATTTTGTAAAAGAAATAACGTTGAGGTATTTAGTTCCAATTACGCACTTTATGCCGATATGTCTCAGCGAGTTATGAGCACTTTAGAGTCGTTATGTCCCACAGTTGAAGTCTACTCAATTGATGAAGCCTTTTTGTACTTAGCTGACTATCCTGTAGCAATGCAAAATTTAGATGAATATGGCAGAAAGCTTAAAGCTATTGTTGAAAAATATACGGGTATCTCCGTTGGTGTTGGTATTGGTAAAACTAAGACACTTGCAAAGCTTGCTAACCATGCCGCCAAAAAATATTCTGCTACTAAGGGAGTATGCGTACTAACTAACGAGCGATGGATTAGAAGACTAATGCAAATTACTGATATAGGAGAGGTTTGGGGAGTAGGGCGGCGATATAAGCAGCGTCTTAATAAGCTAGGTGTAGAAACTGTATATCAGCTTGCTATTTGTGAGCCAGAGAAAATACGTCAGCATTTTGGTGTGGTACTTGAACGCACTTGTTTAGAATTAAATGGTCAGTCATGTATTGGTATAGAAACAATTGAGCCGAAACAACAGATTATTTCATCAAGATCGTTCTCAAAGCGTATTACCGACCAGCATGAATTAACTGAAGCTGTTTGTGGGCATGTTGCTAAAGCGGCGAGTAAACTACGACAACAAAATAGCTTCTGCGGTTTTATGTCAGTATTCGCCACAAATAGCGCCTTTAGTAGTAGTGAGAGATACACGCCAATATCAGGCCAATACCAGTTCAACGTACCTACAGCAGATACAAGGGTTATGATAGGAGCCGCTCGTGAGGTAATGAGTAAAATATATATAGATAAGGTTCGTTATTCCAAAGCAGGGGTTATGCTTTCAGGGATTTGCCAGCACGATGAGGTACAGCTTGATATGTTTGATACACAAAGTGAGAGTGAGGGTAATAAGAGGTCAGAGCTTATGGCTTTGGTTGATGAGCTGAATAGTAGATTTCAGCATGACCGCAATCAGCAGGCAACTGTATTTATAGCAAGCGAGGGCATAAAAAAGATGCAGACTTGGCAGATGAGTCGTGAGCTACTTAGTCCATGCTATACAACTCGGATAAATGATTTGGTCGTTGTGAAATAGCTTGGCAATTGAGTTATCAGGTAAATAAAATCCAACCTTTCCTAAGAAAGTACAACTCAGTAAGGTGAGGGTAGCTTGGGTAGTACAAGAGGTAGCTGAGTGGATTAATAATAAAATTAATCAGCGTATGGTTTGAGTTATAAGCCGCTTTACCTGAGAGTAGAGCGGTTTATTTTTTTGAGAATTTGCGGTCGTTTGAATACTATTATAAGTAACTTAACTAAACCATAATTAAGTTAATAAAACAAGCGGGTTCAAAGTTCTACGTCATCCCTTCGAAGGGCTAAATATTTTGTTATACGTGGTCCACCAGTTTGTTATAGGTAGTTGATTAATTTTTATAAGGTGTTTTTAGGTAATTCCTCTAGGTTATAATTAATCTTATTTAGTCCATCTTTTATACGATGCTTGTTCCTGATACTGTATTCATAATTAGATTGTTTTTCATACTCATTTAGTCTAGTTTCTTTCAAAAATGAATCAAATAGGTTTTTATAGTCTTCTGAATAATAACGCCCACCCATTACAGATGTTCCTAACTCTACTAATGTTCTCAAGCTTGCTATTTCTTCATGTGAAAAGTCATTAATATGTTCTTCGTTCAAACTACCTGATAAAATTTTAGATAGCTTATCTTTATCTATTTGAAGTTCATAAATATTTGGATAAATATAACGTTTAAACTCTATATGGTTTTTTATAATATCTATTGCTTGCGATAGTTCTTTTGAGCCTATTGATAGCTTAGTTTTTAAACTTTTTTTAATATCGGAGAAACTAGGCTTATTCCATTCCCCATAAACAGGTAGTTCTTGTGCTATACCTTCTATATTTTTTCGACTGAGGTTCTTGGTATAGGTTCCCGTCTTGTACTCGTCTACTAGAGCATCCATTTCGTAAGTGAATACTTCACATATTTTAGATAATTCATTGAATCTTTTGTAGAAATTTAAAATGTTGATCACTCCCATATCTTCTAAGTGCATTGATCCTTCTAAACTGAATGGGTATCTAAATGTTTCTCCAGTTGGGTCAATATGGTTAAAGTCTTGAATATAAGGTGCAATTTTTTCTATATAAATAGCTAGTCTCGAGTCATGTGTTCTTTCAACAATATCAACAAAAGTATTCCAAAGTTCTTGGATATTATGCGTTTTTATTAATTTTTCATTAATATTATCTTTAACTTTGAGGTAATTGATAGTATGTATTTTTTGTTTGATATAAATCTCAATGAAATGCCTAGCAGTAAACAATATAGGATAAATTGAGGTGTCATTATTCCAAAGAAAGGCTTGCTTAGGTGCATTGAAATCTATATTTGACCCATATTGAGACAAGACGGACTCCAACATCACTAAAGTCGCTGATTGGTAGCCTTCAATATAAGAGAACATTCCTCTCCAGCCGTTGTTACCAACGCATGCGTTAAATCTAGTATGTTCTTGGTCATTGCGAAATAAACCTGCTGTTTCATTCATTTTCGAGAATATCCTATATTCTGTATTACTGCCCAGAAAGGACACTGTGAAGTACCATTTAATAATTTTAACAATTATCAATCGTATTCAACAAACAAAAGTTTAGCCCTTACTAGAGAATCACTGTATTTTTTAAAACTAATTATTTTAGATTACCTTAGTCGCTACTTTATAGTTATTTAAAGTATTTTAGGTTATATTTCATATGAGGCTCTTGAGAAAGCTCATTTAATGTGCCTATGCTATTTCTGAAAATAACTTAAAATAGAACGAAACTTAAGAAACTACTTAACATAAAACTGTCTATTCTTCTTCTTTCCCTTGCTATATCTGTACCGAGTTTTGTAGCTTCTATTGAATAATTATAAAGCGTGGCAAATCATGGCTTTGCTTTAGCACAACATAATCTTGCATTAATGTATACTGACGATAAGATTAGATTAAGAAATTTTGAGTAGGCTTCTAAATAGTATCAAAAAAGGTATACCCGATTCGAAATCATCTCAATTCATAGTCGTAAATATAAAATACCATCTGACTTTCGGATAAACAAAAACCTACGATTTCACTACCTATCAGTTTGTCTTCATTTGGGTTATCTTCATCTTCTAAATAACCATTCGTGAAGTAAGTCATATGTTTATAGAACGGTGGTCCCATATAAGTTCTTAATGCAATCGCGCTCTCTTTAATTGTTCGGACTGACCCTATAATGGCGTTTTCTAAAAGCTCTTGACACACTTTATCACTACAGTAATGGGGAAGATCAGGAAGCAATAACTCATCATTGCAAAGCACAGTAAGTGCATGGATACTCTGTTTATCAATTGTAGTTACTTTCAAAACAGCATTTTCTAGGAAATATAGATCTGATGTAATATTTTCTAAGTCTTCTTTAGAAATGACATCAAACCGGAATTTATCTTCGAAAACAGAACTATCTTTAATTACTTTATCAGGAACACCTAGCATTTCTTTGGCTTTGGCATAGTTTCTTTCTGGTGAAAGGGCTACAATAATATCATTAGTAAGAATTTTTCTTGATATATCGTTTTGTCGAGTAGCTACTTCAGATATAGTACCATTTACCTTGCTAGGAAAAATTTTAGTTTTACGAGGTAGGTCTGGCATAAAGCGGTCTTTTCTAAATCCATAACCTTTGCTAAAGACGATTTTAAAGGATTCGGGATTTATAAATGTTAATCTTGCTTTAGCCGATCCGACATTTCTCCAACCTACGGTTTCATGTAGTTTTAGGGTGATTATTTTTCTGTTTACTTTTTCGAAATAAAACGTTAAATGTTGCTCTTGTTCGGCATTATAATAATTAATTTTCCCTGAAAAGAAATGGTGGTTAGGTTCTTCAATACAGAGATCAAAGAAAACAGAGTCTTTACTATTGATGTCACCCTCATTAGTCCATACTTTGCTTTTTAGAAAGGCATTTTTAACCTTATCCTCTAATTTTTCTTTCCTTTCCATGATTATGTGATATACGCTGATTACTGTAAATAAGGCAGCTATTAAACCAGCGACTGCACTTGATATTAATAAGAATTTTTCCAAAAACTGACTCCCTTTAACTACAAAACCGTCGATATTACACACAAGTGATAGCGTTTTATTACTTCTATACTTTTTGTCTCTGTACACGACAAAAACAAAAAAGCTGACTAAGGACAAGGCATAATAGTAATTTTTCTTACGAACCACACTATGCCAAACCTTAATCAGCTCATAAATATATTATCGCAAAACCTAACC
>NZ_FUGD01000129.1 GCF_900162815.1 Psychrobacter pasteurii
ACCTTGATTAATGATAACCACTTCAACTTGACGAGCTTCACACAAAGCAAAAACAAGTTCTGCCCCAAAACGCAGTAATCTATCTTTATGGGTTAGCACCAGCCTGTCTATTTTGTTGTCTAAAATATCATCAAGCAGGCGTTTTAAGCCTTTTTTATGATAGTTCATACCACTACCTAGATCGCTAATCACCTCGAATGACCAGCCTTGAGCAGAGCAGTACAGCTCAAGAATTTCAATCTGACGCTGTAAGTCGGGCTTTTGGTCATGACTCGATACACGAGCGTAAGCTATGGTTTTGCGTTGTTGCTCCACCTTATTACGAGTCAGGTTTGGGTTTATTTTAGATAAGTCGTACCGACGATGGCCTTTGGGTGTTCTTTGGGCGACAAGCACACCTGTCTCATCCCATCTTCGTAGAGTTGAGACGGAAACGCCTAACTGATTAGCTGCTTGTTTTATGCTTGATAATTTACTCATAGTAAGTAATTATAGATAGTTTTAGGTATCTTTGTGGTTACTGTTTGTAACCCCTAAATCTATATTGCCTCTATTATTGTTTGCCTTTATTTGTTATTTAAAAGCTTTATCTCTTATTTAATAGATAGATAGATAGCTTTAGGGGGTTATATAAAATTTGGCTGGAATTATTTGTTAGCAATAGCCGCCGCTGCCATATCTTTGGCTGGCAAGTAACCACCGATTTGAATTCCAGACTCAGTGAAGACAGCTGGTGTGCCGCTGACACCTAAGCTTAGGCCTAGATCAATATGAGATTGAACTGGGCTGTCGCATGTTGGTGCAGTGATGGTTTCGCCTTTTTTGGCTCTATCCATAGCAGATTTAGGATCATCGCTACACCAGATGGCTTCCATTTTTGGCACACTGCCTTGGCTACGTGGCCAAGCTAGATAGCGAACCTCAATGCCCTCTGCATTAAGTTGATCCATTTCAGAGTGCATCTTGGTGCAGTAAGGGCAGTCAGCGTCAGTAAAGCTATAGACAATCGCTTTGGTCTGACCTTTAGCAGGATAAATAATTATCTCCTCTTTAGGCACAGCTGCTAGCTTATCTTTGGCTACTTTGGCCGTAAGCTCACTACTAATCTCAACAGGCTGCCCGTTACCCACCTCTAAGATTTGGCCTAGGATAATATGGCGACCTTCTTTATCGCTATAAAAAGCAGGCGCACCCTCTGCGTTAACCCAATAGATATTTTCCATACTGGTTGGCACAGCAGATAGGATTTTTTGTTCGATACCTGAGGCTTTTAGGTTGTCTTCGATGGCTTTGACAACAGTAGCATCGGATTCAAAAGAGGCGGTAGTACTACTGGTAGCTGGCTTGTTTTGCTTGGCTTCAGTACTGTTACTGTTACATCCAGTGATGGCCACAGCCAATGTCAATAAAGCAGCTTTTGGTAGAGCGGGGGAGGAGGTGAAAAAAGATTTAGTAAATAGATTGATCATAGATATTATCTCTTAAACGATGTTTTGAAGGATTGTTATTATTAATGAAAGCCAAAAATGGTAGGTATTATTTGGAATAAATGAGGCCGCTGCCCGTGGTACATACCGAATAATTATCGCTATAAAAATAGTTTACAGTCTAGCATATTATATGTTTTACATAAGCCAATTAAACAAAAGCCCCACTGCGGTTAACAGTGAGGCAATTATTGTCATACATTCAACATTGGGCCTTAAGCCTTTATAAGCCTAAATCTCAACAACAAGATAAATAAAGAGACTACTTGGTGGCACGAGGAGGTAGGCCTGTATGCTGGGTTTGGAAGTTACCTTTTTTTACCTGCTTGCCATTTCCGTTCGAGTGTTTGTTCGCCGCTGAAGTGTTTCTGCGTTTGGCAGAGTCGGCACCCACACGGCTGTTCTTCTTGCGTGCTGATTGATAGGTATCCTGACTGTCTCTACCTTCCAGACGTGAGTTGAAAGGAGGTACCAAACAATGGCGAGCAGTACCGATTAAGTCTTCACGGCCTAAGCGCTTTAGAGCAGCGCGTAGCATGCCCCAGTTTTTGGGATCGTGATAGCGCAGGAACGCTTTATGCAGTTTGCGCTGCTTACCCGACTTCACAATTTCCATATCCCCTTCAGAGCGCGTTACTTTACGCAGCGGATCTTTATGGGTGTGATACATGGTGGTGGCGGTGGCCATTGGGCTTGGGTAGAACGCTTGTACTTGGTCGGTTCTAAAGTCATGACGCTTAAGCCACAGGGCCAAATTCATCATATCTTCATCGGTCGTGCCTGGGTGAGCTGCGATAAAGTACGGAATTAAGTACTGCTCTTTGCCCGCTTCTTGGCTGTATTGCTCAAACATCTGTTTAAACTTATCGTAAGAGCCCATACCTGGCTTCATCATCTTAGACAGCACGTTTTCTTCAGAATGCTCTGGGGCAATTTTTAGATAGCCACCGACGTGATGGGTCACCAATTCTTTCACATATTCAGGGTCTTTTACCGCTAAGTCATAACGGAGACCTGAAGCAATTAGGATTTTCTTAATGCCTTTGATATCACGGGCTTTACGATACAGCTTGGTCAAGTTACTGTGGTCAGTGATTAGGTTTTCACAGATATCAGGATAGACGCAAGATGGCTTACGACAGTTCTTCTCAATCGTTTCATCTTTACAGCTTAGGCGATACATATTGGCGGTTGGCCCCCCCAAATCTGAAATCACGCCAGTAAAGTTTGGCGCCGTATCACGAATGGCTTCTACTTCACGTAAGATAGACTCTTCAGAGCGGTTTTGGATAATACGGCCTTCGTGCTCAGTGATAGAGCAGAAGGTACAGCCGCCAAAACAGCCGCGCATGATATTGACCGAGAACTTAATCATATCAAAGGCAGGGATACGGGCTTTGCCATAGGCTGGGTGCGGCACACGTGCATAAGGCAAGTCAAAAACGTAATCCATTTCTTCAGTAGATAGTGGAATCGGTGGTGGGTTCAACCACACGTCGATATCGGTTCTTGAATTACCGCCCCCTGCACCATGGCGCTGAACCAAAGCTCTGGCGTTACCTGGGTTGGTTTCTAAATGCAAAATACGGTTGGCATGAGCATATAACACAGGGTCTGATTTTACTTGCTCATAATCAGGCAAGCGAATCACAGTTTTTTCGCGTGGTGGCATTTTAATACGGTGCTTACGGGCTGTTTTTGGCTTGTCCTCTTCAAGGCCGAACATTTTAACCACTTGCACATCATCATTAACTTGCTCGGCGTTTAAGACTTTATTTTCAACAGGTTCTGCCTTAAAGCCTTTGTATTGGCGCTCCACCGAAGATAGGCTCTCGTTTACTTTACTCTCAGTGTTGCCTTTTTCTTTTTCAATCGAGCAGCTGTCTAAATCTTCAGTCATCACGTACGGGTTGATGATAGGGTCAACACGGCCAACTGTGTCCACATCATTACTGGCTACCTCAACCATATCCGCTTTCCAGTGACGACGTGATGGTGTCAATAAGTACGCCGTACCACGCAGGTCACTCATTTGCTCGAAGGTATAGCCCTTTGATAAACCATGTACGATATCAACAATAGCACGCTCAGCATTACCATACAGCAGTACGTCAGCACGGCTGTCTAACAAAATACTACGGCGTACTTTGTCTGACCAATAATCATAATGGGCGATACGACGTAGGCTGCCTTCGATACCGCCTAAGATAATAGGCACATCAGGATAAGCTTCACGGCAGCGCTGACTGTATACAATTGCGGCGCGGTCAGGACGTTTGTCTGGTGCATTGTCTGGCGAATAGGCGTCATCGCTGCGAATACGGCGATCAGCAGTATAGCGGTTAATCATGCTGTCCATGTTGCCGGCGGTCACACCATAAGCATAAACCGGTTTACCCAGCTCCATAAAGGCATCTTTACTGGTCCAATCAGGCTGTGCAATGATGCCCACACGGAAACCTTGTGCTTCTAGCAGACGGCCAATAATTGCCATACCAAAGCTTGGGTGGTCAACATAAGCGTCACCTGAGATGATAATCACATCACACGCATCCCAGCCCAGCTCGTCCATTTCGGCGCGGCTCATCGGCAAGAAGGGGGCAGGCTCAAAGCAGGATGCCCAGTGCTTATCGTAGTCGTATAAAGGAGTCACGCCTTGTTTGAAGGCAGTGCGGGCGATGGTTTCAGCAGACATGGGGATAACCTAAATAATGATTTATAGACTGAGTCTTTGGGTTTATTTTGTATCGCTTGCCACTCGGGATAAACCGATGGGGGCAATTAATCAACGTCAAAAGAGGATTTTAGTCTAAAAATATAGTGATAAAACTGAGGGATTGTAAGGGGTACAGTAAGCGGCTAAAAAAAGCACTTATAGAATTTGGCTCATTCTAACATGAATCGGCTTCAGGTTGGTGTAAAAGAGTAACCCAATGCTACAAATGGGTTGCTAGGAAGGGTTATATGATTCGTAGCACAAAGAACGAATAGCAAGTTTTTTGAGCGAGTGTGAGGCATAAAAAAGCCAGCATAAATATATGCTGGCTATAAAGCGGGTATCGATTAGGTTATTGGCCTGTGATTCGCTTGTATTTGGCCATCAGGTCACCTTCAGACTCCACATGATTGGGGTCATTCGGAATACAGTCAATCGGGCAAATTTCGACACATTGCGGTTCATCAAAATGTCCGACACACTCGGTGCAAAGGTCAGGATTAATCTCATAGATTTCCTCACCTTCATAAATAGCATCGTTGGGGCAAACTGGCTCACACACATCACAGTTAATGCATTCATCAGTAATCATTAAAGCCATAACTACCTCCTAAATCAGATAACGAAGAAACTAAACGCCGAGAAGTTATTGCCAATTATTAGCACGTTTTTCATCAAACGCTTTTTGTACGCAGACAGGTACGAATTTCTTCACGCCCCCATCAAGCTTAGCAATCTCACGAATCATAGTAGAAGATATGAAGGAGTATTGAGGAGCAGGGGTCAAAAATACTGCTTCAAAGTTATCATCAAGCTCACGGTTCATGTTCGCCAGTTGAAACTCATATTCAAAGTCTGAAGTGGCGCGTAGACCACGCAATACCGCAGTGGCTTTTTGTTCACGCATGAACTCTACCAACAGTCCTTCAAAGCCTACCACAGTAACTTGTGGAAAATCAGCAAAGACAGTTTCAACCAGTTCCACTCGCTCTTCAAAGCTAAACATAGGTTTTTTATGATGGCCCAAGGCAACAGCTATCACCACTTCATCAAATAGCTTAACGGCACGCATCACTAAATCACGGTGACCATTGGTAATCGGATCGAAGGTACCTGGATAAACAATTTTGGTATGTAGATTTGAGGTTTTATTCATGAGGATAAGCTTAGAGGGTAGTGAGGGTTAAATAGAAGTCAAGTAGGTGCCTATCGTAACAAATTTTTGACTTTGAAGTAAGCTTATTCGAGCAGGGTTTTGGTGAGTAGGGCAAAGCGTTAATGATAATAAAAACTTATAAGGGGTTACAAACAGTAACCACAAAGATACCTAAAACTATCTATAATTACTTACTATGAGTAAATTATCAAGCATAAAACAAGCAGCTAATCAGTTAGGCGTTTCCGTCTCAACTCTACGAAGATGGGATGAGACAGGTGTGCTTGTCGCCCAAAGAACACCCAAAGGCCATCGTCGGTACGACTTATCTAAAATAAACCCAAACCTGACTCGTAATAAGGTGGAGCAACAACGCAAAACCATAGCTTACGCTCGTGTATCGAGTCATGACCAAAAGCCCGACTTACAGCGTCAGATTGAAATTCTTGAGCTGTACTGCTCTGCTCAAGGCTGGTCATTCGAGGTGATTAGCGATCTAGGTAGTGGTATGAACTATCATAAAAAAGGCTTAAAACGCCTGCTTGATGATATTTTAGACAACAAAATAGACAGGCTGGTGCTAACCCATAAAGATAGATTACTGCGTTTTGGGGCAGAACTTGTTTTTGCTTTGTGTGAAGCTCGTCAAGTTGAAGTGGTTATCATTAATCAAGGT
>NZ_FUGD01000130.1 GCF_900162815.1 Psychrobacter pasteurii
CAATAATCTAGTCGGGTTATTTTAGGCTTCTTCATGACTATTATGGTACTACGCTATGCTTTAGGTTGGCAATATATCTCTGGTTTTGCGTAAGTCCTAATACGCTGACATTTACTCATAACAAGCTGAGTCTGGCTCAAGACAGGGCAAATTTAGCCTTTTTTGCCCAAATATACCATCTGAATTTATCTCTAATCTTACCGCTTATTTTTTAAGTGCCTTGCTTTACTCAATATTAAGTATCTAATACTGTAAGCCCTTATAACTAAAGGCTTAGGTCTAATGCGTATCTTTCAAAGCTTCCCCTAGCCTTTCTCTATATTTAACTTAAAACCTGTGCATGAATCATTAAAAACAACCACAACAATGAATTTTATTCATCTTTAGCTTAAATTTAATCGTTTTTATTCATGTAAAGCCTTGGGTATGATTCATCTCATACACAAATTTGGTTTTATCTTGAACAATTAGGGTGGCAAATATTATGAGTAATAAATTTACATATTCGATTTCAAAGATTCGTTTTGATGAGAACTATAAGCCAGCAGACAGCACACGCCTAACCACTAACTTTGCAAACTTAGCCCGTGGTGAAAGCCGTCAGGAGAATCTGCGTAAAGCCTTAACTATGATCAACAATCGCTTTAACGCTTTGGCACATTGGGACAATCCAAATGCTGACCGCTATTCTGTTGAGGTAGATATTATCTCAGCAGACTTAGATATCGAAGGCAATGGTAAGACGTTCCCAGTTATCGAAACCCTGCAAACCACCATTGTCGACCACAAAGAAAACACCCGTATTGAAGGCATGATTGGTAACAGCTTCTCCTCGTATGTGCGTGACTACGACTTCAGTGTCGTTCTACCCGAGCATTTTGAGAAGAATCCAAACACGCCGCCACCAGCAAGCTTTGGTGATTTGCACGGCAAACTGTTTCAGCACCTATTGAATTCAGAGGCTTATAAAGCTCAGTTCAAAAAGCAGCCTGTGATTTGCTTAAGTGTGTCTACCACCAAGACCTATCACCGCACCACCAATCAGCATCCGGTATTAGGCGTGGAATACAGACAAGATGAATACTCATTAACGGATGGGTATTTCCACAAAATGGGCTTAAAAGTACGCTACTTCAAGCCACAAAACAGTGCCGCGCCCTTGGCCTTTTATTTCTCAGGTGACTTATTAACCGATTACACAGATCTTGAGTTAATCAGTGCCATCAGCACCATGGAGTCTTTCCAAAAGATCTATCGTCCTGAGATTTATAACGCCAACTCAGCGGCCGGTGAAGTGTATCAGCCCAGCTTAAACTACCAAGATTACTCGCTAACTCAAGTGGTGTATGACCGTGAAGAGCGCAGTCAACTGGCAGTAAAACAAGGCAGGTTCACCGAAGAGCAGTTTATTAAGCCTTACCAAGACATTCTTGATGAGTGGGCAGCAAACTTTAATGTGACCTCTGCTACGCCTGAAAAACAGGCCGCTTAACTAAGGGCTTAACCCTTATATCCTTTAAAAATAATCAAAATAGAAAAGAGAGTCATCATGGCCCTATTACTACCGACTTCAACCGCAGGCAGCTTACCCAAACCTTCTTGGTTGGCAGAACCTGAAAAGCTTTGGTCTCCTTGGAAACTAGAAGGCGATGCCCTGATTGAAGCCAAGCAAGACGCCCTACGTTTAACCTTACAAGAGCAAAGTCACGCTGGGATTGATATCGTCAGCGATGGTGAGCAAACCCGCCAGCACTTTGTGACCACTTTTATCGAGCATCTTGATGGTGTGGACTTTGAAAACCGTGAAACTGTCAAGATTCGTGATCGCTATGAGGCCAGCGTGCCTTCAGTAGTCGGAGCGGTTAGCCGTCAAAAGCCAGTGTTTGTAGAAGATGCTAAGTTTTTACGTCAACAAACCGATCAGCCGATTAAATGGGCTCTACCTGGTCCGATGACTATGGTGGATACTCTATATGATGGCCATTATAAAAGCCGCGAAAAATTAGCTTGGGAGTTTGCCACCATTCTAAACCAAGAAGCCCGTGAGTTAGAGGCCGCTGGTGTGGATATAATCCAATTTGATGAACCGGCTTTTAACGTTTTTTTCGATGAGGTTAATGACTGGGGCATCGCTACTTTAGAGCGCGCCATTGAAGGTCTAAAATGTGAGACTGCGGTCCATATCTGCTATGGCTATGGGATCAAGGCCAATACCGACTGGAAAAAAACCTTAGGTTCAGAATGGCGTCAATACGAAGAGGTGTTTCCTAAACTGCAGCAATCTGCCATCGACATCGTCTCACTTGAGTGCATCAACTCACGTGTGCCCATGGATTTGATTGAACTGATTCGCGGTAAAAAAGTTATGGTGGGGGCTATTGATGTGGCTACCAATACCATTGAAACCCCAGAGCAAGTAGCGGGCGTGCTAAGAAAAGCTCTAAAGTTTGTGGAGGCTGATAAGCTGTACCCTTCAACCAACTGTGGCATGACCCCCTTATCTCGCCAAGTCGCCAGAGGCAAACTTCGAGCTCTGAGTGCCGGCACCGCAATCATCCGTCAAGAATTAACGACCTAACTCTTATCTGTACCTATAGTCTCGCTCATAAACGTCAGCGGTCGTGTTAAACTCGCCTTATTCAGGATTATATTGCTTACTTGTGCCTACCTGCCTTGAAGTAGACGTCAATGAGTGCGACTATATCCGTACATATAGAATTGAAATTTAGGATTTAAGTGATGATTGAAGCCACCGACTTTAGAAATGCCATGTCTTTGTTAACGACAGCAGTGAATGTTGTCACTACCAAAGGCCCTTCTGGTCGTCATGGATTTACCGCTTCTGCGGTCTGTAGTGTTACCGACACACCAGCCACTTTACTGGTTTGTATGAATCAATCTGCTCGATCACATGAGTATTTTGTCGAAAATAAAACCTTAAGTGTCAATGTCTTAGGAGCACAGCATGAGGAAGTCTCCAATACCTTTGCTTCCCCTTTACCCTCAGAAGAGCGATTCAAAAAGGGCGTTTGGGGTGAGCTAAAAACGGGCTCCCCTATTTTAGAGGATGCTTTGGTTAGCTTTGACTGTGAAATTGAGCAAACTCAAGAAGTGGGTACTCACAGTGTCTTTATGTGCCGTGTTGTCGCTATTAGACAGCCTGAACGACATGATGCAGGGACTGAAAGCCTAGTTTATTTCAATCGCTCTTATCACCAAGTGGGTCTGGTAGAAAGCCGTTAAGTTAAGTCAGGGCATAACTAAAAATACTCTAACCCTTTAACCGAGAAGAAAAAATCCCGTGGAATTAATCACTTTTTTAGTAATCGGTGCTCTAGCAGGATTTGCTGCTGGGCTATTTGGCGTGGGCGGTGGAACTATTATCGTGCCGCTCCTGTTCATTGTCTTTACCCAAATGGGTTATAGCCCAGATGTTGTTATGCATCTGGCATTAGGCACCTCTTTGGCGACTATTATTGTCACCTCTATCAGCTCATTAATGGCCCACAATACAAAAGGGTCAGTCATGTGGCCGGTGTTTAAAAATCTAGCCCCAGGCATGGCGCTTGGTTGTTTTTTTGGTGCAGGCGTAGCAGGATTAATCTCTGGTATTCATCTGCAAATTATTGTTGGTATCTTCCTGCTTTGGGTCGCTTATAGAATGTTTGCTAAAGCCAAAAATCAGACAGCTTCAAGTACCTCTAATACTGCAGATCAAGATACCCAGTTTAATGAAATAGCATTGCCTTCAACACCAAAACAGTTAGCAGCAGGCGGCGTGATTGGTATAGCCTCAGCCATCTTCGGTATTGGCGGCGGTAGCTTAACTGTGCCTTACTTAACCCGTTATGGGGTGGTCATGCAAAAAGCGGTCGGTACTTCAGCTGCCTGTGGCCTGCCCATTGCTATTGCGGGCGCACTAGGCTTTATGTTCTTTGGTATGCAGCAAAAAATTGATGTGCCCAATACCATCGGCTTCGTACATATCTACGCCTTTTTAGGGATCAGTGTCATGAGCTTTTTTACCGCCAAGCTGGGTGCAAAAGTTGCTCATATCCTGTCCCCTGCGATGCTCAAAAAATGCTTTTCGGTACTGCTGACAATTGTGGGCTGCTATTTCCTTTATAAAGGGCTGCGTTAAGCTTACTCCTTAATACACTAGACTCAAAGCTCTCAACCATAAGTATAAAAAGCCCCTGCCAGAATCCTGACAGGGGCTTTTGCTAATGTCAGCGAGTAATAAAGTATCATACTGAGATTAAGCTAAACCCTTGATTTTATTACTTCGTATTTTGAGTGAAAAATGATAAAGTATCATACTCAATAGCATTGCCTATACCTTATAGTTACATTTTGGAGTAATAAAGTTTCATACTCAGCTACCTAAAATACTTCTTAAAAAACTAATTTAAAATCAATATTTATGGTAATCACCCCAAAAAATAATAACACGTAAAAGCAGAAACTAACTGCTAAAATACTAGCAGGAGATTTCGACATGAAAAAATCAAGATTTACCGACA
>NZ_FUGD01000181.1 GCF_900162815.1 Psychrobacter pasteurii
TTGATTTCTGTCAAGCTTTTATTTTAATTCGTTTCATCAGACTTCAAAACCTAACCAATTGGCTAGCACTTCCGTTGTCCCGATGAGGTGCGTATTATACGCTGTATCACTACATTGTCAAGGGCTTGTTTTATTTTATTTCAGATTTGTTCGTCTTATCTAATATAAAACCCAACCTACCCCTTAACGAGGTGGCTATTATATACTCTTTAATCGATAGGTCAACCCAAGTTAGGGGTTAATTTTAAATTAGTTCATTTTATTGGGCTTAGCTAGGATATCAAAATCATTTTAGCAGTGGTGGCTAGATCTTTAGTAATAGGTTTTATATTGCCAGCTGCACTCAGAATGTATGGAATAACCAGGGTTTTAGTAGTATTACTCTGACTCTAATAACTTCCTTTGATTAAAGACTAAAAAAGCTGCTGATAATAAGTTTATTACTGTCCAAATCTCTTTTGGAAGGTAGACCTTGATTATCGGATTGTAGATCAAAGCCAATACGATAAATACCCAAGGCAATATCTCTTCATTTCTATCAAAGCTAATATAGGCCGCCCAACCAAAAACACCGAACACAATCAGACGCAATAAAGTGTAATAGCCATAAGGTAGAGGCAGCACTGCAAACATTAAAAAGCCAACTGCTAAATAGACGACTATTTTAGGCATTTTCTGATCTTCCTTGAATCAATATAAAAAACCACCACACAGGAAAAAGCCCCCACTCGATATGAGCGGGGGCTTTTAGGTATAGGGAGCTGACGATGACCTACTCTCACATGGGCGAACCACACTACCATTGGCGCTACGATGTTTCACTTCTGAGTTCGAGAAG
>NZ_FUGD01000131.1 GCF_900162815.1 Psychrobacter pasteurii
TCGGCATGCCGTGGTGGTTATGGATGGGGCGCTATGGCACCAACCAAGTTTGGATCAAGACAATGTGACCATGCTTAAATTGCCTCCCTACTCACCTGAGCTTAACCCTGCTGAACAGGTATGGCAGTACCTTAAACAGCATTGGTTGTCTAATCGCTGTTTTGAGAGTTATGATGCGATTGTCGATGCGGCATGTGACGCTTGGAATGCATTGTGTAATGAGACTAACTTAATTAGGTCTATCACTCAGCGGGAGTGGTGCGACTTGAGTGTTATTTTTTAGAATTGGTATTACATTCAAAAGGCTAGCAAAATCACTTAGAGTCGTGATTAAGAGGGTGGTAGAAAAACTAACAAGGATGACCCGCCGTTATATAAGGACTGATGGAAAATGGCAACAGTAAAAAAAGTATTAAAGTGGCTGATGATCTCTATAGTTGGGCTGATTGTTTTGATCTCTATCGGTCTACTGGTTACAGGTAATGGCTATATCTTTAGAGGGTTGCAGCTGACCTATCTAAAAGGTGAAAAAACAGCGAATATTGATGATTACATCGATTTTGACAATAGAATCATCGATACATCAATTCCTATTTCTTGGGAGAAAGACACTAACTTTGGCGCCATCTCTTTGACACCAGAACTACAAAACGCGTTAGATAATGACCAAACTGTCGCCTTTGCTTTTATTAAAGATGGCAAATTGTTGTATGAGAGTTATTGGCAGGGTTACAGCAGCGAGTCGCATACCAATAGTTTTTCTATGGCAAAAACAGTCACTACGATGCTGTATTTAAAGGCAGTTGAAGAGGGCATTATTGCAGACATAAATGAACCAATAATCACCTTTTTGCCTGAATATGCTAATGATAAATACGCACAAAACTGTACTTTGGCAGATTTATCAGGTATGACCTCTGGCTATGATTGGTTGGAGGATTATTATTTGCCAGTGAACCCAACTGCCAAGGCCTATTATGGCAATGATTTGGTTAAGCACATGACCAGTCGCTCATTTATTGAAGAGTGTGGCGGTCATTTTGTCTATTCCAGTGGCGACACTCAGCTTCTTGGTATTGCGCTGACTCGTGCTTTAAAACCTCATGGCTATACAGCCTCTAGCTATTTAGAAGAGAAGTTTTGGAAACCATTAGGCATGAAAAATGAGGGATATTGGTCGTTAGATGGTTCAAAAAATATTGAGAAAATGTACTGCTGCCTGAATGCAAATGAGTTAGATTTTGCCAAATTTGGACAATTACTCTTAAATGGTGGCGAGTGGCAAGGCGAACAATTGCTGTCAAAGGAGCATGTTGAGTGGATGGTAACCCCCAATGAAGCCGCTTTTGATGTCGGTGAGCCACAGATATATGGTCATTCAGTTTGGACCGATATGGACAGCCCGGTGCCGTTTTATGCCATGCTAGGGCACTTGGGTCAGCGTGTTTTGGTACTACCTGAAGAAAACGCCATTATTGTCCGTCTGGGTAAACAAAAAGGATTACCAACCCCTGTTGCAGGTTTTCATTTAGAGCCTGATTTGGGGCTATATGTCACCGAGGTTAAAAAGATTATGGATAACCTGCCAGCACCAGCCGAGTAGGTCATGGCTTTGATGGGGCTAACTCTAAATCAGATAAATGATAATAAGTGAGTGGTATGACACAAGATGTCTTGGAGCAAGCGTCGATACAGCTAGCAAAACAGATAACAGATTATTTACAGGATAATCAGCTAGAGGCTAATTTGCCTAATATCAGCTATGAGATATTGGCCTTGCAGCTTATAGACAGTGTTGAGCACGAAAATCAGATTAAAGCGCTTGCAGATACCAAAATTTCTAGCGCCTGTTGTGATCCCAATTCTGATAGTTTTGACCCCATAAAAGCCATCGTCTTCTTGAAAGACAGCGATTATGATGAGGCCTGTTGGTTGAGCTTTTTGCTGATTTATACTGATGATAGTGCAGACAATGATTGGCCATTTATGAGGCTGCTGTATAAGGGCGTAGGATTGGATACTCCTAGACTGACTTGGAAAGCAGTTAACGAGCATTCAGACTTATTAGCTCAGTTAGATACCGTGGCGAGTGCTTTAGCCCTGCAGCAACCTAAGCCTAAGTTTGGTCATCATAGAGCTTATGAGTCATTGGCTCAGTTACCTACGGTATTTACCAGTTATATTGGTTTTATAAATGAGCAGGGCGGGCATAAGGCTTTATTCCAGCCAAATAAGACTGATGTTGATAAACAAGCGTATTTTGAAACTTTATACTCATTGATACGTCAAAATATTTACCGTTTTGGTCGGCTATCGACGTTTGAGTATTTATGTTTACTTGGCAAAATGAGGTTAGCTGATGTCGAGCCAGACAGTTGTTATATCGCTGAAGCCAGTGGCCCTAAGCGCGGTGCCAAACTGTTATTTGGCATGCTAAACAATGAGCAGCTAGACGCGCATGCGGTGGGCTTGGCCGACTATCTGGATGTGGGATATCAAGAGATGGAGGCCGCGATATGCCATTGGCAGAAGTCTCCAAATCGATATATTCAGCATTAGTATCCTCCTCATACTATTTTATCTTAATAAAAAGCCCCATAAGTCATCGCTTATGGGGCTTTTTTGAAGGACACTCTTAGTTGTTATAAAACATTATATTCACCAAGGTTTCAGAGTAAAAATTTGCTTTGGTGAGTTATTGCACGTGGCGATTTTTAGACTCTTAGAGCCCTCATTATCACTAACGGATATACAATTTAAAGCAGGTGTTTGTTCTGCAACCTCTTTGTTGAGGTTCTTTTGCCACAAGGGCATGAGTTGATATTGCTCATCACCGACTGGTTTTAGTGAAAACAGTTGTCCTGAATAGTTGCCACACTATTTTAGATGTAGCTTTTGATCATGCTTGCCACCGTTAACGATATCTAGGCATTTGTCATCATTACCTTGAGTATATTTAATCTGATATCTATTGGAAGTGCCATACTGACTGTCGACTTTAGGAACAAGTTTCCAAAATTGAGAGTCAGTTGCAGAGATTGGTGCCATTTTTGCAAAATTAGAATCAGAAATATCAATGGCGTTTTGAGCATTAGAGCTGGTAATTTGGTAAGGGGTATGAGGTGTTATTTTGATGGGTAGGTGGGTCAGATTTAGATTAACACCTTCAAAAAACTTTATTCGATTGGGTATGGTTTTGAGTATTTTATCTTGAAGTGTTCCCAGTCGTTCATTCTTATACTTAACCGCATAGTAGGTGATTAAGCTTTCCGCTATGTCCTCATAGTCATTGGTTTTGGCATAATATGAGATATGGTCATTATCTTGGGACTGAGCCTGTTTCCACAGCGCGTATAAAGGATTTTGCTTTTTGAACAGCATGGTATTGAAGTAGTTATGAGTGGCTTCATGAAATAAAGCTTCTTCAATAGAGCCTTTTTCGATATGTTCAGCACCGCGTTTTTCAAAGATAATGATATTATTATTACCACCCATCAAGCCATTATAGTGGTTATGAATCGTTATTGAGTGCGTTGCTTTTCGTAAATCTGGTGGTATATATCCTAACTGCTCAGCATAGATTGAACCTGTGGTATAAGCGTCTTGCCATGAGCGTTTACCGTCGTCATAACTGACCTGAATCTCTATATCAGGCCCCAATTCATAGCTTGCTTCTAGAATATAAAACTTGCTGTAGAGCCACTTTTTCTCTTTTATCTCGTAATATCTTCTGGTTTCGATATTCGGGCTGGTATTGTTTTTTAGAATAAAACGGTACTTACTGCGCCAGTCACTGTCGTTATTTTTATACTCAGGAATATATATTTCTTTAAAGTCGTTGCTATCAGAGGGATTGATAATATCAGAACCCATTGCATAGACCGTCCCGCCAGAGCCATTGGGGTTGCCGAAAGCGACCGCATAAGCTGCGTTACTTATACTTATCAGCATGATGCTACTTAATATAAGTCTAACGGGGCTCATTGCATGCTCTCTATTATTTATTATAAAAGTGGGTCAAGTAACAGGTATCAGCTATTAACTAAGTAGCCTTTAAGGAAGGTATGACTTTTTATTATAGAGGGTCAAGGCAGCGACTGTTATTGTGAAACCGTAATGGAGTGAAACGGTAAGTATCCGCATGTTTTTAGGCATTAGCCCAATGGTTGTTAAATTAGGTTGTGTTTGATGCGCTAGAACTTCGCGATAAGCGTCTTTATATCTATCACTAGAAAAGAATAAGCCCTCATAAATTCACATTTATGAGGGCTTATTTGTGGTTAAAAAATGAAGTGTAACTATTAACTCAAACCTTCATTCATATCAGCTCAGCTGTGTAGAACCATCTTGAAAGCTTTCAGGATGAACTTTATCCCCCAAGATTTTGTTACCCACTACACCGGAGGTAATAGAGCCACTGACATTTACTAACGTACGCATCATATCAATGAGAGGCTCGATTGAAATTAACAGACCTGCCAGCTCAAGAGGCATACCAAGTGTAGATAACACAATGATGGCTGCGAAAGTTGCACCGCCACCGACACCGGCCACACCAAATGAAGCAATCATAGAAACGCCGACGACAGAAGCGATAAAACCGATAGACCAAGGGTCGATACCCATCGTTGGTGCAATCATCATCGCAAGCATCGCAGGATACACACCAGCACAGCCATTTTGACCAATGGTTGATCCAAAGGAGGCTGAGAAGTTAGCAATCGGTTTGGCAATGCCTAACTTATTTACCTGAGCATCGATACTTAGAGGAATCGTTGCTGCTGAACTGCGAGAGGTAAAGGCAAAGGTTAATACCGGAGCAATCTTCTTGAAGTGTTCAATAGGCGATCTGCCCGTTAGCATAATGATAAAGGCGTGGACAATTAACATAATGAATAATGCCACATAGGACGCCACTAAGAATTTTGCCAACTGCCAAATAGCATCAGCATCTGTGGTCACAATGACCTTAATCATTAGCGCTAAGATACCGTAAGGGGTTAGACGAATAATGAAGCGAACCAAAGCCATAACCCAGCTTTGAACCACATCAATACCTTTAAGGATAATTGCCCCTTTTTCTGGGTCATTTTTATTAACCGTTAGTGCGGCAATCCCCATCAAGCTGGCGACGACCACAGCTGAAATCATTGAAGTGCTGGCAAGCTCAGCGAAAGTGCCTCCCATGCTGGTTGGGATAAAGCTTAATATCAGGCCTGGAATGGTTAAATCAGCAACATCGCCACTACGCTCAATGATGCTTTGACCTCGTGCAACTTCCATCTCACCGGCGACAATTGAGCTGGCATCTAAATGAAAGAGGTTGGCAATGACAGCGCCATCTAAAGCTGCAATACCCGTGGTAATAAGTAGGGTGCTGATAATCCAAAAGCTCATTGAGCCAATCATGGACGCTTTCTCAAGGCGGGCAATAGCTGCCAAGATAGAGACAAATACCAAAGGCATGGCAATCATTTTTAATAGATTCACATAGCCATTACCGACGATATTGACCCATGGTAAAAAGCTTTCAATATCGACATTTAAGGTAGATAAGACTAGCCCGTAGACTACCCCTAAAAATAGACCTAGAAATACACTACGACTCAGTGAGTCGCTCTGACGGTGATATCGCCATAATCCATATAGCAAGGCTATGAATATGACTACCAGCACTAGTAATAGCATGAGGAGCTCCGCGCACAAATAAAACGTTCTATTATCCTGATTTTTAATAAAAGGTCTAACAGTTAATGCTCAACTGGTTATTCCCATTGGTTATAAGAGGCTTTACATTAAGTTAGCTTTTTATAGCTTGATGAGCTTAATAAATGAGTTTATTTGTGGCGTAGTGCTTGACCGCATAAAAAAGTTATTTTAGAATCTGTATCACTGTACTAGAACGAAGAAACAGCTTATCAAATTATCAAAAAACAAGTTTATTAAAAACAGGGTGCATCTGATGATTGAAATTAAAAACAGCTATGGGTTACATGCTTCAACTCTACCTAACAAAGAGGGCTTATTTGGTGAGTTTGGTGGGAAGATTGGTCATCCTGAGCTGGCCAAAGCGTTAGACGAGCTTGAAACTGGGTTTCATGAAATTATTAATGAGCAAGACTTTATTGCAGAAATGAAGAGACTGCGTGAGACTTATGTGGGCAGACCTAGCCCCATTTACCATGCCAAGCGATTATCAGAGCATTGCGGGGGTGCTCAGATTTACTTAAAGCGTGAGGATTTAAACCACACGGGCGCTCATAAAATTAATCACTGTCTAGGTGAAGTATTGCTGGCCAAAAAAATGGGCAAAACCAAAGTGATTGCTGAAACTGGAGCAGGGCAGCACGGGGTTGCCTTGGCCACTGCAGCTGCTTTGATGGGTATCGAGTGTGAGATTCACATGGGTGTGGTGGATATGAAAAAAGAACACCCTAATGTAAGCCGTATGAAAATATTAGGCACAAAATTAGTTCCTGTGTCAGAAGGCGCCGGCACATTAAAAGAAGCGGTAGACAGTGCCTTTGCTGCGTATCTAGAAGATATTGAGAACAGTATGTTTGCCATCGGTTCTGTCGTGGGCCCTGCACCTTATCCTGAAATGGTAGGTTATTTTCAATCTGTCATCGGTCACGAAGCACGTGAGCAATTTTTAAACACCACAGGTGGTTTGCCAAATAAAGTAGTCGCTTGTGTCGGCGGTGGCTCTAATGCTATGGGTATGTTCAGCGGCTTTATGGATGATGAGGGTGTCGAGAAAGTTGGGGTTGAGCCGGCAGGTGAGGGGCTCGATACGCCCAATCATGCAGCCACCATGACCAAAGGCGTTAAGGGTGAAATTCAAGGATTTAAGTGCTATGTCTTGCTCGATGAGAAAGGCAATCCTGCGCCG
Source organism: Psychrobacter pasteurii (assembly GCF_900162815.1). Classification (GTDB taxonomy): domain Bacteria; phylum Pseudomonadota; class Gammaproteobacteria; order Pseudomonadales; family Moraxellaceae; genus Psychrobacter; species Psychrobacter pasteurii. The sequence goes on from NZ_FUGD01000131.1 coordinate 6,893, forward strand.
GTTCACTCAATCGCCTCAGGTTTGGATTACCCTGGTGTTGGCCCGCAGCACTCTTTCTTAAAAGATGAAAAGCTGGCAAGCTACGAATCCGTTACTGATGCAGAGTGTTTAGAAGCCTTTATGGCATTATCACGTATGGAAGGTATTATTCCCGCTTTAGAGTCTTCTCATGCTGTGGCTTACGCGATGAAGATAGCCAAAGAGATGTCGAGTGATCAGACAATCTTGGTTAACTTATCAGGTCGTGGCGACAAAGATATAGATTTCGTGTTAGATAAAGTTGAATTGTGATTTTTCGCAGTTTTTAGTAATAATCCACTTAAAAGTTAATAAGTTTTATAGCCTACCAGCAGAACTGGTAGGCTATTTTAGTAAGTAGTTAATTAAAATAACTGATTGATTGAATCAGTTATTTGAAGTAGTTAGTTGAAATCTGCCAACCAGTTAGCAACGGTAGCCACTCGCTGCTGCCGGGTACCGCCTATTTTTCTAAAAGGTTTGTTGTGAGTAATGAGGGCTTGTTCAAAAGCCTGGCTTATTTCATGACGCTGGTGAGGAGCATCTCGCAAATCATCTGCTACCCAAGGCACATCCACTTCAGTCAGCAAAATTAAATCATAACTGTGAGCAAGTGCGGCCGTCTCCAAGGCTTGTGGACATTTGCCATAATACCAATAAGAGTAGACCATCAGCTCAAATAAAGTAGTATCACAAAATAAATAACGATTGGCTTGTGATGCTTTGAGGTTTTCTTCCGCAACTTGACCTTCAGCTATCGGCATTAAGTCTTCCCATTCACACGAGCTTTGGGTGGTATCCCACTTTAATTGCAAATAAGGCCGCATAAATTCTCCCGCCCACTGGGTATTAAAGTGCTGTGCTAAATCCTGACACAGGGTGGTTTTTCCGGTACTTTCAGCACCAAGTATGGCCACTTTTAATACGTCAGGCACTTTTTGCTGCTGTAGTGAAGTAGCAAGCTCGAGAGTTGGCGAGTCATTTGCTTTAGAATTAGCAGAAAGTTTTGGGTGTGAAAGGCTCATAATCAGGCTCGAAAAGTTGTAGGAATGAATGGGTAAAGAATCTATAACACTCAAGATTAGGAATAATCGGCCAAAACAGGCATAATATATAGCTTGGATTTTTTAATTCATAAAGAGTATGACTCTGTGCACCATTATGCAAGATATGGATGCAACATATTGAGTTAGACGTATCAGTTCAGAGATTGTGCGTGCTGCACAGTCTGTCGACGTAAGATAACTATAAGGGTTAAACCTAGAGTTAAGCCGCTTTAAATACCTTATTTGCTAAGAGAAATAGGAAGCAATATGAAAACATATATTACAGGGACAGGTCTATATATTCCGCCATATAGCATTAGTAATGAAGAGCTTGTTGAATCGTTTAATCAGTATGTTGACAATTATAACAGTCAATACGCCAGTGAAATCGAAGCGGGCACCCGAGAAGCATTAGAGCCTTCTTCAGCTGAGTTTATCGAAAAGGTTTCTGGTATTAAGTCACGCTATGTGATGGAAAAATCAGGCATTTTAGATCCTAATATCATGACGCCACTTATCCCTGCTCGTAAATTGGGTGAAGAGCTGTCAGTTATGGCTGAAATGGGTGTGGACGCCTTGCAACAAGCTTTGGATGAAGCCGGTATCGAAGCTACTGAGCTTGACGGTATTATCGTGGCATGCTCTAACTTACCACGTGCTTATCCAGCACTTGCCATCGAGATACAAGACGCTATTGGTATGGTAGGCGGCTTTGCTTATGATATGAACGTCGCCTGTAGTGCCGCTACTTTTGGTATCGCTCAAGCGGTAGGTGCTATTAAAGGCGGGCTAGGTACTAAGATTGCCGTTGTTAATGTTGAAATTACCACAGCGCATCTTAACTGGCGTAACCGTGACAGCCACTTTATCTTTGGGGATGTTGCTACGGCTTCTATCATTGAAGCTTCTGACACACCAAAAGGCTATGAAGTTTTAGACAGTAAGCTATTTACTCAGTTTTCAACCAACATTAAAAATGAGTATGGCTTCTTGGATAAAGGCGAGTATCTAGCCGCTGAAGCTGAGCTTTATGGCGACTTACAAGATCCAGTTTCTGACAAACTATTTTTACAAAACGGCCGTAAAGTATTCCGTGAAGTGTGCCCAAAAGTCTCTGAGCTTATTAGCGAGCATTTAGCAGAAAATAATTTGCCTGCTACAGAAGTCAAAATGATGTGGTTGCACCAAGCCAATATCAATATGATTAATCTAATTTTACGCAGTGTAGTAGGTAAACAAGCGGATCCTGCTATAACCCCAACCGTAATTGATGAGTTTGGTAACACCAGCTCGGCCAGTCCAGTTATCGTATTCCACCGCTTCAAAGATAAGCTGCAATCTGGTGAATTGGGTGTGATGTGTTCATTTGGCGCAGGTTACTCGATTGGTTCAGTGCTACTTAGAAAGGTCTAACTGACTCTTTGAGCTAAGCCTCTTAATTACCGATAATTTAAGCAGGACTCCTGATAGATAAAAATATGAATCTATAGCGGGGGCCTGCTAGATTTTTTAGGGCTTATAATTGACCAGACTAGTCTCGGTATTGTGCTTAAAATTTGCTATAATTAGCCACCTTATTTTTACATCAAAAATTAGTCTATATTTTTAGCTATTAATAATTCATTCAATCGTTAATATCGTTTATAACCAAACTCAAGAAAAGATAACTTATGAAAGACTCGTTAAGAGAACGCTTAGATCAGATGGTAGATCGCTACGAAGAAGTGACTGCACTGCTTTCTGACCCCGATGTCATTAGTGATAACAACAAGTTTCGCGAGCTGTCTATGGAGCACAGTGAGCTGATTGAAATCACGACTCTGTGGCAGCGTTACCTTCAGGCTGAAACTGATAAAAAAGATGCCGAAGAGATGCTAAATGATGCAGCTGACCCTGATATGAAGGCGATGATGCAAGAAGAGATTGAAACGGCTGCTGCTGATATCGAAACGATGGAAGAAGAGCTTAACGTTATGATGCTGCCTAAGGATCCTAACGATAAGGTGCCTGCTTTCTTAGAGATTCGTGCAGGGACAGGCGGTGATGAAGCGGCAATCTTCTCAGGGGATCTGTTCCGTATGTATGAGCGTTATGCTTCATCTCAAGGTTGGACGGTAGAAATACTATCTGCCAACGAGGGTGAGCATGGCGGTTATAAAGAAATCATTACTCGTGTTTCTGGTAATGATGTTTACGGCCGCTTAAAGTTTGAGTCTGGTGCACACCGCGTACAACGTGTCCCTGAAACAGAAAGCCAAGGCCGCGTTCATACTTCAGCCTGTACTGTGGCAGTGATGCCAGAGGTTAAGATTGACGATACGGTTGAATTAAACCCAGCAGATATCCGTATGGATACTTTCCGTTCAAGTGGGGCGGGTGGTCAGCACGTTAACACCACCGACTCTGCTGTACGTTTAACGCATATTCCAACCGGTGTGGTTGCTGAGTGTCAGCAAGAGCGAAGCCAACATAAAAACCGTGCCAAAGCGATGCAAATGCTAATTGCTCGTATTCAACAAGCCAAAGTACAAGAGCAAGTGGATACAGCCGATGCGCTACGCCGTAACTTAGTAGGTAGTGGTGATCGCAGTGAGCGTATCCGTACTTATAACTTCCCACAAGGTCGTATGACCGATCACCGTATTAACCTAACTTTATATAAGTTAGATTCTATTATGGAAGGGGATTTAGACGAGCTATTAGATGCCTTAACCCGTGAGCACCAAGCCGACTTGATGGCCAGCGTGAGCGGAGAATAATTGTCTAAAAACAATTGTCTACAAGTAGAAAACTTAGAGAAATAACTTCTTTAGCTGTTTTATAAAAATCATTGTCATAAATAATTTGAGAGTCTTATGTCTAATCAAAATAATCAAGATCAAGCCCCATCAATCGATGAAACCAATGACCTTATCGCTCAGCGCCAAGCTAAGCTAGATGAGATTGCTGCCTCGGGTAAAGTGGCTTATCCAAACCAGTTCAAACGTACTGATTATGCTGAGGATTTACAAAAGCAGTTTGAAGATGTCTCTAAAGAAGAAATTGAAGAAAAAGCGGCTAAGGGCGATAAGACTCAAGTCAATGTAGCAGGCCGTGTGATGCTAAACCGTGGCTCATTCATGGTTATTCAAGATATGACGGGCCGCATCCAGTTATACGTTGCCCGTAAAGAGCTAAATGATGATACTAAAGCACTCATTAAATCATTAGATTTGGGCGATATTGTTGGTGTTTCAGGCTATATCGGCCGTTCAGGCAAAGGCGACTTATACGTCCATATCGAAGAGATTACTTTATTAACTAAATCTTTACGTCCTATGCCAAATAAATTCCATGGTTTGGCAGATACTGAAGCGCGTTATCGTAACCGTCACTTAGACTTAATGACCAATGAAGACAGCCGTAAAACCTTCATGATCCGTAGTCAGGTAGTGAGTGGTATCCGTAAGTTCATGCTAAATGAGCGCTTTATGGAAGTAGAAACACCAATGATGCATCCTATCCCAGGCGGTGCTGTGGCTCGTCCGTTTGTGACGCATCACAACGCTTTGGACATGCCATTATATTTACGTATTGCGCCAGAATTATACCTAAAACGTTTGGTTGTGGGCGGCTTTGAGCGTGTGTTCGAAATCAACCGTAGCTTCCGTAACGAAGGGGTATCAACACGCCATAACCCTGAATTCACTATGATTGAGTTCTATCAAGCTTATGCAGATTATAAAGATCTGATGGATCTGACTGAGCGCTTATTTAATGAGTTGGCAATGGATATCTTGGGTACGACTGAACTGACTTACCAAGATGAAACCATTAGCTTTAAAGCACCATTTGCTCGTCTAAGCATGAAAGATGCTATTGCTCAATATGCTGAAAACTTCGACATGAGCAAAATCGACGACCGTGATTATTTAGCGGATTATGCTCAAAACGTATTGAAGCAGCAAGTAAAAGACGGCTTCGGTGTTGGTAAGCTACAAACCATTATCTTTGAAGAAACTGCTGAGCATAAACTACGTCAGCCAACCTTCATTACTGAATATCCAGCTGAGACTTCGCCACTGGCTCGCCGTAATGATGAGAACCCAGAGATCACCGATCGCTTTGAGTTATTCATTGGCGGACGTGAAATCGCAAATGGCTTTAGTGAGCTGAACGATCCTGCAGACCAAGCAGAACGTTTCCATAACCAAGTTGCCGAAAAAGAAGCGGGTGATGATGAAGCCATGCACTTTGATGCCGACTATATCGAAGCGTTGTCATATGGTTTGCCACCAACAGCGGGTGAGGGTATTGGTATTGACCGCTTAGTTATGTTGTTTACTGATGCGGCCAGTATTCGTGATGTGATTTTATTCCCTCACATGCGCATGAAGCACTAAGATAAAACTTAACTTTAGACTAAGTTTTATGCCATGAAGAGATGAGATGTAGGACTGCCTTAAGTGCAGTCCTATATTTTTTTAAAAGCCGTTAACATATGTGCAACAGAGTCAAAAAAACGGTATAGTAATAATCGTTATTTTGAATATTTTCACAGTTTAGGTTAAATGGATGTTATGGCAAATTACTCAGCCCAAAAATTAAAAAGTGTTTCCCTAAATAATCAGGAGAGACGTTACGCCAATCAGGATGGTAACAAGACCGCTAGGCCAGAAAGTCCCACTGTAACAGCGGCAAAGAAGCCTCTGATTACCCCTTTATCAGAAGCCAATAACGCTGCTACGCCGGCTGAAGAACAAGCACCTGCGACTCCTTCTAAGGAGAGCAAAGTTGCGAGCTTTGATTGGCTAGCTATGCTCCATCGCACTTTTTTATCTATCTACTTGGTAAAAGATGATCCGTTGGTTGGGGCAGGTAAGTTTGATTATGCCTTTAAGGTAGGTAAGCAGCTTTTATATGTCATGGCTCATGAGCAGATGGCAGAGGTTGACAGCCCGAATGTTGCAAAGTCTATGCTGGCTGAAGTCAGACAGCAAGCAGCTACTCATGTTAATAAGCGCTTTCAGCAGTTAATGAGTAGAGTAGATTTGCCTGTAGTAGATGAGGCTCAAGATATACAAAACATTCATTACATCGGCCTTACCTCGCTAACTTTGGTTCATCAAGACACAGGCTATCAGGTAGAGCATGAGTTTGGCAGCACCTTTTTCCAAGAAGAGTGTGTGCTTGATTTAGATGATGAAACGAAGGTTTTACAGTTATTTAGTTTAAACAGCTTCTATCAGATGGTTCATCTGCTACAAACCCCAAGTGATTTATTGAGTTACTTTGATTATCACTTAACTAAGTTGGTCAATTTTGAGGACTTTAAAGGGGAGTTGGAGCTGGCGCATCAGTTTTTAAACAGCCCTGTTTTTTATCAAAGAGCTGTAGAAGTTCAGCAAAAGCTAGTTGAAATAGGGCTGCTGGGTAAGGTTGAAACTCGATTAACAGACATTATTAATCAGGCTAGCCCACAATCTGAAGCACAGCCAACTCAAGAACAAGTGGAATTGACTCAGAAGCTGCAGTCTCACGCGACTATTTTCCAAAAGCTTCTAAATGGGGCCACCAAACGTCGTCATGAAGCAGGACAGACCATTCCTCTAGAAGAGGTCAAAGTTTTAGTCGCTGAGTCTATGTATACTCGAATGAGTATTATTGAAGAGATGATGGCTTATGAGAACAGGTCTAAAGAGGACTGTCTAAATGGCTACCTTTGCCATCAGCATTCTTACAATGACTTTGGTCACCACTATGTAATCGTTGTTTATGGTTTAGATCAAAGAGCGCAGTACTCAAAGCAGTGGCTACAACAGAATCATCAAAAGTTGCTGTTAGATATTAATGCTCAGCTTCAAGACCCAGCGATGAAAGAGTACTTTGTTTTAGGGTTTGATATGTCTAATGATGATGGGCAAGGTAATGTGACGGTTCTGATGGATGTTTATCATCAGTCGGGCTCAGTATTGTCTGATAGTGAAAAGCGTTATTACCAATAGTTAGTTAGCATAAAAGCTTGTTAGTATAAAAACTAGTTAGCATAAAAGTTAGTTAGTATAAATAAGTGGCTCAAGCCTTACCCCCTAGCTTGGGCCAAACTTCCGTTTATTTTAAGTTTTTAAATTACATATCATAGGTTTGGTTGTCCATTATGTCGCAGCAATATCAGGTTTTAGCACGTAAATATCGCCCAAAAAACTTCCATGAGTTGGTAGGGCAGTCGCATGTGTCTAAAGCGCTTATTAACGCCATTGATCATAATAGGCTACACCATGCTTACTTATTTACGGGAACTCGTGGTGTAGGTAAAACCACCATTGCCCGTATTTTGTCTAAATGCTTAAACTGTGAAACAGGGGTTACCAGTACACCTTGTGGTGTGTGCAGTAGCTGTGTGGCCATTGATCAAGGTCGCTTTATTGATCTGATTGAGATTGACGCGGCCTCACGTACTAAAGTTGAGGATACCCGAGAGCTTATTGATAATGTGCCTTATGCTCCAACCCAAGGTCGTTATAAGGTTTACTTGATTGACGAAGTGCACATGCTGTCTACGCACAGTTTTAATGCTTTGTTAAAAACCTTGGAAGAGCCACCTGCGCACGTTAAGTTTTTGCTCGCTACAACAGATCCTCAAAAGTTACCGATTACTATTATTAGCCGCTGTCTGCAGTTTGTGTTACGTCCTTTACCGCAGCAAGCGCTAAGCGATCACATTGCTAATTTATTGACCCAAGAAGGCATTGGCTTTACTCAGCCTGCACTTTGGCAATTGGCCAATGCTGCCAAAGGCTCAGTGCGTGATGCTTTGTCCTTAACTGATCAAGCCATTGCTTTTGGTCAAGGCGCATTAACTGATGAGACGGTTAATGATATGTTGGGGCTAATTGATAATGCAGACTTGGTAAAGCTACTATTAGATATCTATCAGGGCAATACAGAATCAGTCTCTGCCCATATTGAACAAATGCGGGCACAGATGGTCGATGCCGGCAGTATGTTTGATGGACTAGCAGAGCTACTGCATCAAATTGCTATGGTGCAGCTATTGCCAAACGTGGCGTTAAACGTTAATGACAAGCAAGCTGAGCAAATCAAACAGCTGGGCAATACCATTACTGCAGATGTACTGCAGCTTTACTATCAAATTATTATCCAAGGGCGAGAGCAGATTAAGCTGGCCAATACTCCGCTTCAGGCTTTAGAGATGTGCTTATTGCGGTTATTAGCATTCAGACCGCTAGCAATTAATGAGGTGCCTACAGTTGCTGAACCTCAAGTAGTGGCAGCTACTGCAACTCCAGAGCCTGTTGTGCCACAACAGGTGGAGCAAACCCCACAGTCAGAGCAGCTAGAGCAAGAGATTTTTGAGCCGCCAGTACAAGCAGTTGGTGAAGAAGTCAGTGATACCCCTGTTCATGAAGCAATTAATGAGCCGCCTTTAGTAGTTGAAACTGAAGCTAAAGCTGATGAAAACCCTAATAACTACCAGGATTTTGCTCCTTCGACAGCTGAAAGCTTAGGTTCACAAGAGATAACTCAGACTGAAGATTATAAGCAAGATCTGGAGGGTTATGGCCCTGAATCAGGTAATACAGAGACTCAAATTGAGAGTTTAGATAACCAGGTAGAAAGTGATGCTAGTAATCTGACAGACACCGCCACAAATAATATTGATTCTGAGTCTGATTCTCAATTAAATGCTTTATTTACGGACAAAAGTGATTTAAAATCTTTGGTTCCGCATCGCGATACTAATCCTATTCAATCAGTAGATGCGGAATCGGACGGTATAACGGCTGAACAACAAACGTTTTTAGAAACAAGTGAAACTTCTTCTGATCAGAATCAGGCCCCTTCATCACCCACAACTAACCAATCTGCTAAAAGCGAAACTCATTCGCAGCTTTCAGCTGAAGATCCACGCTCATTATTAAAGTGTGCTCCGATGGAGTTGGTGGGAGAGTGGACGCCTGAGAAATGGGATTACTGGTTACAGACTGCCAGGGACGTAGGTGCATTAGCCTATGACCAACTTGCTATGGCAAGACAAGGGGTAATGACTGGCGAAATATCCGGAGAAAGTGTCTTTAAAGTTGCCTTTGATACTAAAAATATGCAAAGTATTTTTAAGCATTTAGCCAATCATTTGGGTGAACAATTTGGGGCACAAGTATCGATTGCTGTTGACACCTCTCTCAATTCTGATAATGAAGATTTACTTCCACAAAACAGACAAAAGCTGCGTGAAGTCAAAGCGAAAGATTATGCTAAAGAACTCCTTATTCAGAGTCCGGTTATGCAAAGGCTAATCCATGATTCTAAAGGGGAAATAGTTAATTTGAAGCTTGTGACCGATGCTGAATAGTCATTTTTCTATTATTTACGCCTGCTGCAAAGTTTCTACAATTAGTTTTCACAAAAAGTAAACTTAAAAAACGGAAAAACTTAACATTTGTCTGCACTTTCTCAACATTTGTCTGTTTAAATACGTTATACTATGCTACTTACTTTATATGTTAGGTGTTAAGAATGATGTTAGACAATTTAAGAGGCATGGCGGTATTCGCCAGTGTTGTCGGCCATGGTTCATTTAGTGGGGCAGCTAGACAGTTAGGTATCACCACCAGTGCTGTAAGCCAACAAATCAGATCACTTGAAAGAGATCTAGGCGTAGTCTTATTACATAGATCTACTCGAAAGTTAAGTTTAACGGAAGCGGGTGCTAGCTTCTATGAATCTGCTAAAGATGTTGTTACCGCAGCAGATCAAGGTCGTATAAAAGTTAACCAACTACGTGACGAGTTAGCAGGTAGTTTAAGAATTGCAACTACTCCTGAATTAGGGGTTAACCATATTCTTCCAGCTTTATCTACTTGGATGTCTGCTCATGATGATTTAAGCATTCATTTCCTAGCAGATAACCATTATATCGATATGATCGATGAGCGTGCTGACATTGCTATTCGTATGAGCCCACAGATTAAAGACAGCTCTGTAGCGACTTATCCGCTAGCTGAAGTCAAGCAAATGTTGGTAGCATCTCCTCATTACTTAAGACAGCATGAGAAGATTACTAAGCCTAAAGACTTGGTTAATCATCAGCTTATCAGCATTGATTTAATGAAAGATCCTAATACCTTAGATTTCAATAGCATTGAAACTGGTAAAAAGAACCGTGTTAAAGTACCTTCTAGAATTCAGACCAATAACGTCTTCTTAGCGGCTACTTTAGCTAAAGAAGGTCATGGTCTAGTACGTGTCATGTCACTTGATGTTCAAAAAGAATTGGCTTCTGGTGAGTTGGTAGAAGTAATTCCTGAATATGCATTACCACACTTCGTTCTATATGCAGTTACTTTAGATCGTGAGCAACAACCTGCAAAAATTACGCGTTGTCTTGAAGTTCTAAAAAAGCACTTTCATGCTGCAGCATAATTAACACCTTAAAATAGTTTCTAACTTTAAGGCTTACGCTAAAGTAGTGTTCATGATATATAATTAATATCTTAAGACACTACTTCAGCGTATTTTTTTGTCCATATGTTTTTGATTAAACTAAGTTTTTAAATAAATATTTTTGAATAAATTTAGATGTGCTATCTGCTAGTTATTTTATAAGGTTGTTTATAATAGATTATGGAAAATAGACTGATTAATCCTTTAGAGCGTCAAGATGATGGGGTGGATAGCAATATTCGCCCAGGGACACTGGCAGAGTACATTGGTCAGCCAGTTGTACGTGAGCAGATGGAGGTTTTCATTGAAGCAGCTCGGCGGAGACAAGAGGCCTTAGACCATACTCTAATCTTTGGCCCTCCTGGTTTGGGTAAGACCACATTGGCCAACATCATTGCACGTGAAATGGGCGGTAATTTGCGCTCAACCTCAGGTCCAGTGCTAGAGCGAGCTGGTGACTTAGCTGCTATGCTGACCAATCTTGAAGAAGGCGATGTGTTATTTATTGACGAGATTCATCGTCTAAGTCCGGTTATTGAAGAGATCTTATATCCAGCAATGGAAGACTTTCAGTTGGATATCATGATTGGTGAGGGACCGGCCGCTCGTTCTATTAAGCTGGATCTACCGCCCTTTACTTTGGTAGCTGCGACAACGAGAGCAGGTCTACTGACCTCTCCATTACGAGATAGATTTGGTATTGTGCAGCGCCTAGAGTTTTATAATATTGAAGATTTGACTACTATTGTGAGCCGTTCAGCACGTTTGATGAATGTGGAAATGACGGCGGAAGGTGCCGTCGAAGTGGCCAGACGTTCTCGTGGTACGCCTCGTATAGCCAACCGTTTATTACGCCGAGTTCGAGATTATGCTGAAGTTAAATCTAACGGCAAGGTCACCGGTGATATCGCTGATAGTGCTTTAGATATGCTTGCGGTAGATAGAAGAGGCTTGGACCACTTAGATAGACGCTATATTGAGATGGTTCATGCCCGATTTGATGGAGGTCCTGCTGGGGTGGAGGCTATCGCTGCGGCAATGGCTGAAGATAGAGGTACTTTAGAAGATGTCATTGAGCCGTATTTAATCCAGCAAGGCTATGTGCTAAGAACCGCACGAGGTCGTGTATTGACTCAAATGGCGATTGATCAACTCTAATTAATTTATCTCAAATCATCCGAAGATTAATATTGAGTGCAAGCTATTAGGCTTGCACTTTTTTTTGATGTTTGATTTTAAGGTTGGCGATAAGTTTGAGTTAAGCTTTCATTTTTTTGATTTCAACTGGAGTGTCGATAGCTTTAGATTTTTTATATTGGTATTTACCAACCGCCATTAAGCTTAATCCGCCAATTACCAGTACTAATAATATGAGCACAGGGTTTCTCCAAAAAGGAATACTGCCTTGCTCAGAATCTAGGCTGCTAGAGACGTTTTGATTTTCCTTATTGTTACTTGTATCCAAAAAACCAAAGTTAACAAACGGTCTAGAGGGCGGCTGCACAGGTTCTGGGGACACTTTTAGACGTTTACGGCTTAGATAAATATCTGAAATCTTAGCCAACTGTAATAACCAGCGCTGGTAAGGCAAGCTAATGTTAGGCATATTCCCAAAAGTTAATACATCACTGTTATTAGCGTTATCTACAATAAGCTGATTATTGTCAGTGGATAAGTTATGAGCTAAAGGGGTCTGATGGGTTCGACCAATCACTTTGGCGTAATGCGGGATTTGTTCTGCAGGATTGGAGGAGGATATAGCAGGCTGTTTATAGCCAGTTATTTGATGCCAATTCGTATCAAAATTAGGCAGCTCACCAGCTAGCAGTTTATTGTTAGCATTACCGCGTTCATCTAACTTATTTATCTCAATACGATTTAACTCAAAAAACTGGGGTTGTAGCCCAAACCAGCAGTCAACTTCTTGGGCATCTAATTGTGCATAATCCGCTAATATGGCTATTTCTCTTAGGCAAATTAGGCTTAACGCCCCGAATAAAGGCCGTACTTGACTGCTTGTTAATTGAGTCTGCTCAGCAAGCTTTTGGCATATCAATTTTTGTATTTCAGTTGAGCCAAATAAGGTATCATTGATAGCATTACCATTTAGATGGGCTGCACTCATGGTCTCTAGATTGAAAGCATTGTATTTACGCAGCTCTTTGATTTGACTGCGGCTCAATAGCTTTTTTAGGACAGCCTCCCCACCGTGTTGTTGGTTATAAGCCATAAGTCCACTAATGATAGCCTGAATGCCATTTTGAATGAGTACTCGGGCCTGAGGTATTGAGACGTTACCTATATCTGCAAAGATGGCATCGATAGGTAAAGTATCTTCAAATAGAAAATCATAAAGTGACACGCGGGTGGGTAAAAGAGCTGTCATAAGACCTACTACTATGAATTATTTATAGTTATCATAAGGGCGATTTACTTCAGTTACAACCTTTCGTTGCACATAAGTTGCCCAAATACTTCTAAATGTAGATTTTAATAATCTAATAATAAGAGTCAAGAACATGCCAAATTTAAAAATATTCGAAAAGATCACGCCAAAAATTATTGTTAATATCGCCAAACAGACCTTAACTTTAAGCCTTCCTAATGCGCAAGGTGATTGCGACACGCATGAATTTATCATTTCAACAGCAAAAAATGGCATAGGCAGCCAAGAGGGCAGTGGCTGTACGCCATTAGGAAAACATTTCATTGCCAACAAAATAGGAGATGATGCTCCTATAAACAGTGTGTTCGTGGGCAGAGTAGCCACTGGTGAGATATATGATGAGCAGCTAGGTAAGGAGTATCCTGAACGAGACTGGATTTTAAGTCGTATACTTTGGCTGAGCGGCTGTGAAGAGGGACATAATAAAGGCGAGAACGATGAAGGCTGCTGTGATACCTATCAGCGTTACATCTATATTCATGGCACTCCAGACACAGAGCCAATGGGGATGCCTCTTTCACATGGCTGTGTGCGTATGCGTAATGAGGAGCTGATCTGGTTGTTTGATCAAGTGGAAGAAGGCACGCCAGTTGAGATTGTAGAAAGTTAATTTGCGGCTCTAAATAAAAAAAGCTTGTTCTTAGCGGGAAGCAAAGGACAAGCTTTTTTATTTTTTATTCTTACTTAGAGGTGTTATTGATTAATAGCTCAGTAAGAACTAAGTTCACCAAAACTTAGGAGCATCTTTTATGATTTTCAGACTCTCTGCGCACTCCAAAGCAGCATGGCTTTCTTGGGCAGTAAAATAGCCAACAGCGAACCAAGCTGCAGGGTCAGTCTGTGCTTTTTGTCTATAAAAAGCTTGGCCAACGATATCATCATTATAGTCCCCTAAAAGCTCTTGAGCAGGTTCTAAGTGCTGTAAGAAAGCTTTGGTTTTCTTCTTTTTGTACATAGGGCTGACAAACTCACTAATATAGCGCAAGCTCTTTAGCCGCTTTCTGACATCATGCTGTGCTTCTATATTTAATGAGGCAAACTGATCACTGGCTTTGCTGATTTTTTTGTATAGCGACTCTAGGATTTTAACAGTTTGCTGCTTAGCATTGCCTTTGCTATGAGGCTTGTCCTTCTTAGCAGGACTCATGATATATTCAATTAATTCAAGTAGTGCTATTTGAAAATCAGGCGCTCTAATGGCATCAATAGGCTTAATCTTAATAGAGTCACGCTCTGTTGACCAGTCAACATAAGGCGCACCTTTGCTCTCTAGTATAGGCTGGGTTCTGGTTTGTAACAGCTCATGGTCACGGTATTCACCCAATAAGCCAAAGGTTTGTTTTAAAATTGGGGCCCATTCAGGATTTAACTGTGAGGAAAACCCTTCAAAGAATTTTAAGGCAGTACGCAGTCGTCTAATGCCCACTCGCAGTTGATGGACGTGATTACCATCAGTGCTGCCTGCAGCAATAGCACTAACGTTAGGTAGAATTTGTATCATGCAGTTGTGAATCACTGCGCGCATAAACTGAGGCTGGCTCATTTTTTTATTTAAAGCCAACTTCTTTAAATCGGCTTTGGTGGCTTCAGCATGCTCTTTGCCTGCCAGCATCAGACCGCCACGCTCTGCTTTGGTGACAGTAGATAAGCAGAGGTTATAACGTTTCGCCCAAGTTTTAGCCACTTCAAATAAGAATGAAACATCCCCTTCTATTAGCTCAAACTCTAACTCTAATATAGGCTTACTAATTTGTGAGTCTTCACCGTGGATGACCGTGCCCTCATCATAAGCCATTTCAATCAAACCGGTCTCACCTCTGATAAGTCGGGTGGTGCGTTCAATATCGGTGATATAAAGGCGGTTTAGCTTATCTGAAACTTCTTCGTCGCTCGAGCTTAGTACCATCTTTTCTATGTCCAAATCCTCATAAACAGAAAGATCAGGATATAAAGCATTGGCCTTGATGGCTTCATTAACTTGAGCCTCATCGAGAATGTTGTTTTGTTCACCGCGAGAGGCCATGCCATCGCCATTGGACTTTAAAGTCTGTACCCAAGTATCCCCTTCTTTACGAATTCTAAGAGCCATACCGGACTGGGCTAAGATATTATCAGCGGTATCGTAGTAATGTGCGGCTAACTGGGTAGTATTAGATGACTTGATTTTAGCCTGACGCATAAGTGAGTCGACTTTATATTCGGGTACTAAAAACTTAAGTTCAATTTCTTGCATGATGTTTCCTTGAGTCTCAACTCATAGAAGAGGGTATATAAGTACTTATAATGGTTAATAATTTTTTTTAATCTAAGCCATTAGATAGAAGAGATTTAATAGATATGGAGTATCCTAGGATATGTCAACAATAATAACAAGCGTATTAAGGTGACAGATTTATGACATGCAGAGGGTAGGCGTAAGGGGAAAGTGTTTTTTAAAACATAAAAAAAGTCGCCCTAACCGAAGTTAGAGCGACCTTTTGTTCAATGAGGAACTAAGAATCTTTTATAAAGAGTTCTTAGAACTGGTTCATTGTGTTTTTCTCACCGCCAGCTTTAAGTGCGTTGTCACCAGAGAAGATCTCTTTGTGGTCGTCACCTAAGTCTGAACCAGCCATTGCTTGGTGCTTAACGCAAGAGATACCTTCACGGATTTCTTTACGTTGTACGCCAGCTGCATAAGCAAGCATGCCGTCTTCACCGAAGTAGCCTTTAGCAAGTTCGTGAACGCTAAGAGCTGTAGTGTGGTAAGTAGGTAGAGTGATTAAGTGATGGAATACACCCGCTTCACGTGAAGCATCTTTCTGGAAGTTCTTCGCAGCTAAGTCAGCAGCAGCGTCAAGCTCAGTACCATCATAGTCAGCACTCATCAAGTTGTTCTTGTCGTATGCTGATACGTCTTTACCTTCTTCTTCCCACTTAGCGATAACTTGCTTACGGAAGTTTAGAGTCCAGTTGAATGATGGGCTGTTGTTGTATACAAGTTTAGCTTCTGGACGCTGTTCTTTAATACGGTCAACCATCATTTTGATGTGTTCAACGTCTGGAGTAGGTGTTTCGATCCATAGAAGGTCAGCACCGTTTTCTAGAGCAGTTACACAGTCAAGTACAACGCGGTCGATGTTAGTTTCTTCACGGAACTGGTATAAACCGTTTGGTAGACGAACTGGGCGAACTAGTTTACCATCACGCTTTAATAGTACATCGTTTTCTTTAGCATCAGCGATGTCGATTTCTTCAACGTCGATGAAGTCGATGTATTTAGAAGCTAAGTCACCTGGTTGCTCAGATACTGGGATTTTCTGAGTTAGTGAAGCACCTTCAGAGTCAGTACGGGCAACGATAACACCGTCGTCAACACCTAGCTCTAAGAATGCATAACGGATAGCGTTTAGCTTAGAGATGAAGTCTTCATGTGGTACAGTTACTTTACCAGCTTGGTGACCACACTGCTTAGCGTCTGATACTTGGTTTTCGATCTGGATAGCACAAGCACCCGCTTCGATCATAGCTTTAGTTAGTAGGTAAGTCGCTTCTTCGTTACCGAAACCTGCGTCGATGTCAGCGATGATTGGCACAACGTGTGAATCAAAGTTGTTGATTTTTTCTTCGATTTCAGTAGTGTCTTGACCCGCTTCTTTAGCAGCGTTTAGCTCACGGAAGTAGTCGTTTAATACTTTAGCGTCTGCTTGACGTAAGAAAGTGTAGATTTCTTCGATTAGAGCAGGAACAGTTGTTTTTTCGTGCATTGATTGGTCAGGTAAAGGACCTAGCTCTGAACGAAGTGCTGCAACCATCCAACCTGATAGGTAGATGTATGTTTTTTCAGTAGTACCGAAGTATTTTTTCTTAGCGTACATAGTTTGTTGAGCAACAAAACCATGCCATGCACCTAGAGACTGAGTGTACTTAGAGTGATCTGCATCATACTCTGCCATATCTTTACGCATGATAGCAGCAGTGTATTTGGCGATATCAAGACCAGTTTTAAAACGGTTTTGAACCATCATACGTGCAGCATCAGATTCGCTGATGTTCTGCCAGTTGCCATGTTTTGCTTTGATTTCACGGATATGGTCAATAGCTGATTTATAAGTTGACATCAATTGTCTCCTTGATTGGGGATGGGTTAGGTGAAATAAAGGCTTCTATTATTTTATTATTAAATAAAACTAAAGAAGCTTTTATTTAACTCACTTTCTAATACTGGGTTAAAGCTATGGTAGCTGTGGCCTAGTAAAAAATTTGAGTGTATTGCTAATGTTCTTTTCTTAAGCCGTTCTTATAATCTTCCATGAAGCTCATTGAGATTGACTTAAGTTGTAGTGTAATAACACTTGCCCTTAACACTTGATAAACACTATAACCACATTACTTAAATTTATCTAGTTTATGAAGGTTATCTTGGGTATTTATTTAAATTATAGTATAATGGATATATAGGGTTGAAGGGGGTTTTGAGCCCTTTTTCAATTACCGTATGAGCCTTGAATAATGGGGTTTTTGAATGAGGTTAGTATAAACTGACTCCAAAAGTGAGTAGGTAGCTCACCTCATTTCAGCGCTGTTTTTTTGATATATTTACTTTTTTATGCCACAAAAGTTACTTCTTCGGTGTCAATAACTGTCAAATAAAAAGTCATGTTTTTTTGGGGATTGCTCATCAGCTTTAATCATAATCCTAAAAAATACCAAATAGGGTTAGGGGCTAACTCTACTAATAAAACTGACTAATAAACTTGATTGTTATAGGCAGTCTTGGGCGTACTAATCACAGAGAGTGTTATGAATTTACAAAGGGTTGATTTAAATTTATTGGTTAATTTAGATGTTTTGTTGCGTGAAAAAAACGTCACCCGTGCAGCCGAGCAATTGGGCATCACTCAGCCTGCAATGAGTAACATCCTACGTCGTTTACGTAAGTTATTTAACGATCCGTTGTTGGTTCGCTCATCAGAAGGTATGACCCCTACAGAACGCGCTTTAGAGCTACAACCGCGAGTTCGTGAAATACTGGCTGAGCTATCTCAATTGCTAGAGCCGCGTACCGAGTTTAGACCCTATACCACTTCTCGTGTGTTTAGAATTATGACCTCCGACTACGCTGAAGCCACCTTAGTGCCTCGTTTGGTTAAGGCTTTGCGTTCGGAAGCTCCCAATGTCATTTTAGACTTCTTAACCCCGTCGGATGTGTCTTATCGCGATATGGAGCAGGGACGAGTGGACTTAGCCATTAACCGCTTTAACGAGATACCACAAAGTTTCCACCAAGTACTGGTGTGGCGTGATACCTTTAGTTGTTTGCTATCAGCCGATAGTCCTTATGCGCATCGCTTTAATCTCAAAAACTATCTAAAAGCGCAGCACGTCTGGGTATCTAAAACCGGTATGGGGGTTGGCTTTGGGGTAAACCCAGATAAGTCGGGTGGTCTAGGCTCTATTGACCAAGCATTACAGCGTTTGGGTCAAAAACGTCAGATCAGTGTCTTCACTCGTCACTATCAAATGCCGGCGATGCTTGCTGCAAACAAAGATTTGATTGCGACCTTACCAACTCGAGTAGCGAGAATGCAGGCCAATAATGACAGTATTGTGTTAAAAGAGCCGCCATTTTTTATCCCTGAGTTTGAGCTGACTATGGCTTGGTCGCCTTTACTGCAACATCACCCTGCCCATAGATGGCTTCGTCAATTAATTATGCATGTGGCCCGTCAAGTGGTGGCTGATGAAGAAGCTGGTGAAGATGAGGTGCATAAAATCAGCCATTTATTTTAATTAAATCAGAGAGTTGTATATTAAGATGTTTTAACATATCCATGACAGTTGTTTACATCCTCATAAAGCTAAGAGGCTTTATAGTTGTTATGCTAGTAAGGGTCAAAGAACAAAAAAGTGGTCACTAAATTAATGGTTACTTAATTAAAGTCACTAAATTAAATAGTGAAATTTAATGTCAATATAAACAAGTATGACCACTAATAACAAACTTACTAGCATAATAAATAAGGATATCCCTATGTCAGATATTACTACTATAAATCCTGCCACCGGTGAAGAAATCACGTCATATAGCTATATGAGTGATTCAGAAGTTAATAGCATCATCGATGCCTCTCATGAAGCCTTCTTAAAATGGCGAGAAGAGACGCCAGAAAATAGAGCCAAAGTTATTCGTTCAATCGGTGAAAAACTGATTGAGTATAAAGAAGAGTTGGCAAGTTTGATGACTGAGGAGCGAGGTAAAACCTATACTCATAGTCTGCAAGAAGTCGATTTGTGTAAAAGCATTTGTGACTTTACTGCCGATCAAGGTATAGCAGCGCTAGCTGATGACGAGCGTGACCTAGAAGGGATTAAAAAAGGCATCGTCACTTATCAGCCAATCGGTATCGTTTATGGTATCCAGCCTTGGAACTATCCTGCTTATCAAGTTATTCGCTATGCAATCGCTAACTTGATGGCAGGAAACAGCATCTTATTAAAGCACGCCTCTAACGTAACCGGCTCTGGATTATTGATTGAAAAAATCCTACACGAATCGGATTTACCAAATGACTTATTCCGTGCCCTAATCGTCAGCCATGATCAATCTGAGCAAATTATTGAAAATGATAAAGTTCGTGGCGTGACCTTAACGGGTAGTGATAAAGCAGGGGCAGTGGTTGCCCAACAAGCTGCAAAAGTTCTGAAGAAAACCGTTATGGAGCTGGGCTCAAACGATGCGTTCATCGTCCTTGATGATGCTGACTTAGAACTGGCGGCAGCAACTTGTGCTTACGCTAGACTGTACAACAATGGTGAAACTTGTGTGGCGGCAAAACGCTTCGTAGTAGTGGACTCTGTCTATGACAAATTCCGTGAACTACTTATTGAGAAGTTTAAAGGCTACAGTGTAGGCGATCCAATGCAAGAGTCTACAGATGTAGGCCCTATGTCGAGTACCAAGCAGCGTGATACCTTGCAACAGCAAATGCAAGAGAGTATCGATAAAGGGGCGAAAATCGCTTATAGCAGTGAGCTTGATTCAAGCTTATCGAAAGAAGGTGCTTTCCATCCTTTAGTCATTTTAGAGAACATTACTGAAGACCAGCCGGCTTATAAAGATGAGCTATTTGGTCCCGTTGCCTCTTTAATTCGTGCCAAAGATGAAGAAGATGCCTTCCGTATTGCTAATGATAGTCGCTATGGTCTAGGCGGTGGTGTATTCTCAAAAGCTGAAGACAAGGCCATTCGCTTAGCAACCAAATACTTCGATACAGGTATGGTTTATATCAATGGCTATAGTTTAGTACACCCAGGTCTTCCTTTCGGTGGCGTGAAAAACTCTGGCTTTGGTCGTGAGCATGGTGGCTTTGGTATCAAAGAGTTCGTTAACGTTAAGGCGTTACACGTGGTTGGCCAAGCTCCTGCTTAATTATTAGATTAAAATTAGCAGGTTAATTATCAGGCTAGCTTTAGATATAGCCACTCGTAAATCAAAAAGCCCTCAGCACATAAGTGTTGGGGGATTTTTTTATTACCTTAAATCCTACAATACTCGATAACGAGTAAATAAGCGGCTTAAAATCCTACAATAAAGCTTTGTTAAATCCGCCAATGGCCGTATTATTTTGCTAAAATCCTAAGCATTGCCTTTAAGTAAGTGTTATTACCCTTTTGTTAGCTTTACTGAGATTCTTAATAATGACCCCTGTACAAAAGCGACCGCAAGTTAGTAGACAGATTATTAGTCTAATAAAAAGTCACATCTTAGTTGTTTTAATACTGGTGCTCTGGCAGCTGTGTGTATCATTAGAGGTGATACCTGATTACTTACTACCTTCGCCGCTGCAGATTGTTGAGGCCTTTATTGAAGATTTTCCATTATTGATGGAGCATGCCAAGTACACCTTAGCGACAGCTTTTATAGGAACAGCGATTGGGCTTATCATCAGCTTTGTGTTATCGATCCTCATGGATTTATCGAAGACCATGAAAGAGCTGATTTATCCTGTTATTTTGTTGAACCAAACCATTCCCACCATTGCCATAGCCCCGTTATTAATTATCTGGCTTGGGTATGGGATTACTCCTAAAGTGGTTTTGGTTGTTTTGGCGGTATTCTTTCCGATAACCATTGCTTTAGTGGATGGCTATCAGTCTGTCAGCCGTGAGCATTTAAACCTCTTTAAGTCGATGAAGGCTTCGAGGTATCAGCTGTATCGCCATTTGAAAATACCCTCAGCCATGGGCTCATTTTTTACTGGTTTGAAAGTGGCTTTATCCTATGCCCTAATCTCAGCAGTTATTGCTGAATGGCTAGGGGGGTATCATGGACTAGGGGTATATATGACCCGTGTCCGTAAATCTTATGATTTAGACAGTATGTTTGCAGTGATTTTTTTAATCAGTTTCCTAACGATTTTGCTTATCGGACTGGTGAAATGGTTGGAAAGACGAGTATTACGTCATAACTATTTATAAAATAATTTAAAAGAGGATTCATAGTGGCAATTTTAAGCTCAAGTCGTATTAAAGCCAACAATTTGTATTCTATGGTTGTGCTATCGTTACTTGTGATTATGGCGCTAAGTTTAGTGGCCTGTCAGCCAAAAGCGGATAGTACCAAACGAGGTGAGGATGGTCTTACAGAAGTTGTGATCTCATTAGACTGGGTGCCCAATACCAATCATACGGGTCTGTATGTGGCCCAAGAAAAAGGATATTTCGCGGATCAAGGTTTGGCGGTCAAAATTGTTCAACCTAGTGAAGACAGTGCCTCAACGCTAGTGGCCAATAATAGAGCAGACTTTGGGGTGTACTTCCAGTCAAATATGACTTCAAGATTGGCCAAAGACGTACCTATTACTGCCGTAGCAGCAATTTTGCAGCACAACCCAGCAGGGCTTTTGAGCTTAAAATCTTTGGGAGCCCAGTCGCCAAAAGACTTAAACGGCAAACGTTACTCAACCTGGGAAGATCCTATTGATGATGCGACTGTGGCCCATATCGTAGGCAGTGAGCTGGTGAAAATTCCAGGCGAGGCGACAGATGCTACCGTGGCTTTAAGAATGAATCAATTTGATTATATTTTAGCTTACTATGGCTGGGATGGTATTCATGCACAGCTTCAAGATGTAGATACCAACTTTTTCTTCTTAAAGGACTATGAGCCAAGCTTTGATTATTATGCCCCAGTAATTATTACTAATAATAAGCTGTTGGAAACCAATCCAGAGTTGGTGAGAAAGACCTTGGCAGCAATGAAGCAAGGCTATATCTATGCAGCAAATAACCCTGAAGAAGGGGCGGAGATATTAGTAAAGCATGCGCCTGAGACCAATAAAGAGCTTGCGCTTGCCAGTCAAAAATATATCTCAACTCAATATTTAGATGAAGAGGGTGATTGGGGTAAGTTTGATTATGCCCGTTGGGATAGGTTTTATGACTGGGTTTATAAAAACGGTCTGTTAGAAAAACCACTTCCGCCTCAAGCGGGTGTTAGTAACGATTATCTGTAATTATTTTGGTCTACTTACACCCTGTTGTCTTGACCCAGTATCCGATAAAGTGAGCTGTATTAGTAATGGATAAGGTACTTGTTTTAAAAGAAATTACCCATGCCTTTGAGCAAAAGCCTATATTTGAAAACTTAAATATGGCAGTGACAAAAAATGATGTGGTAAGTATCGTTGGTGCCAGTGGGGTGGGTAAGACCACGCTGTTTAATATTGCAGCAGGGTTGCTTACGCCTACCTCTGGAGAGGTCTGGATAAACGGGGTTGAGACCACAGGGCAGGCAGGTACCGTAGGCTATATGCTCCAAAAAGACTTACTGCTGCCGTTTAAGAGTGTGTTTGATAACATTGCCCTGCCGCTTACTTTAAAGGGTTATAGTAAGACAAAGATTGAAGAGGTTGTAACACCGCAACTGGCTCACTTTGGCCTTCAGAGGTTGGAGCATCAGTATCCACAGACCTTATCGGGTGGTCAACGTCAGCGAGCAGCTTTACTGCGCACTTACTTAAGCGATAACCCGATTATGCTACTTGATGAGCCATTCTCCGCCTTAGACTTTGTAACCAAAGACGAGATGTATCAGTGGTTTAGTCAGCTCCAAAAGCGTTTGGAATTAACCTGTCTGATTATCACCCATGATATTGATGAGGCGATTTATCTCTCCGACCATCTCTATGTATTGAAGGGTGAGCCCGCTCAGTTAACCGAACACTTTGTCATTCCTAAGTCGGAAGGCTTTTTGGACAGCCAACAATATTTGGTGTTAAAAAAACAAATCTTGGCGGCCATTCAAGCCCCATAAAACGGATAGCCAGTTAAAAGGATTTAATGATGTTTGGTATCGAGAATTATTGGGGGTTTTTGGCAGCAGGCTTGCTGCTAAATTTAACTCCAGGTGCAGACAGCTTGTATATTATTATGAGGAGTATCTCACAAGGGCCACAGGCAGGCGTGTTTTCAGCGTTAGGCATTACCTCTGGTATCTTAGTGCATACCTTGTTAGCGGCGCTTGGCTTGTCTGTACTGTTGGCAAGTTATCCACTGGCTTTTACTGTGGTCAAATATATAGGGGCACTTTATCTGTGCTATTTGGGAGTAAGACTGTTATGGCCCAAGGCTAACAATAGCACGCAAGTTGCTGATCAGCTATCCGAAGGCGTAATTCCTGAGGTGAAGCAGGGAATCAACCCATGGCAAATTTACAAGCAAGGGGTATTGACCAATGTATTCAATCCCAAAGTAGCCTTGTTTTTTTTAGCCTTCTTCCCCCAGTTTATCGACCCCAATTACGGTTATGCGATGCTGTCTTTTTCTTTACTAGGATTAAGCTTTGCGGCCACAAGTGTGGTGTGGTGCGTAAGCTTAGCACTGCTAGCAGCAAGATTTAGTGAACAGCTGAGACAAAATCCAAGCATTGAGGTTTGGCTGAATAAGATAAGTGGGGTGGTGTTTATTGGTTTGGGGCTAAGGTTGATGAGTGCCAAACTTTAAACAATAAAAAACCCAAGTCATGACTTGGGTTTTTTATTGTTTAAAGTTTGATTTTACTTGGCTTGTTGCTGTTTGGCTTAGGTTTAACTATCTAGCTATTTGGCTATTTAGCCAAAGCTTCAACGGTAGGGCAGGCAGATAAGGGGCTGCATCTGCGTTCTCATTAATAGCCTTAAGATTTAGTGCGCCCTGAGCGATAAGCAAAATGGTCCATGGCAATACTTGATGCTCAAGCTTTTGAACACGTGCTTGCAGCTCTTCAGCAGACTCACTGTGATCAACTGCAAGCATCGCTTGAGTCAATACCTGACCAGCATCAAGCTCAGCTGTGACCACGTGCACGCTACAGCCATGATGGGCGTCGCTAGACTCTAGAACACGCTGATGAGTATCTAACCCTTTATATTTTGGCAATAATGAAGGGTGTAGGTTAATCATTGGTGCCGGTGAGCCGCTAATGAAATCATCACTCAGTACACGCATAAAGCCAGCCAATACGACCAAATCAGGCTGCCACTCGTTAAGCTGAGCACCAGCATGGCGCTCAAAGGTTTTAATCCCCATACGCTTGCCAGCATTCTCACCTTCAGTGATATGAGAGAATACGGCTGTGGCTATCCCAGCTTGCTGTGCTCGAGTCACCGCGTAAGCTTCTTTAACATTACTAATGACACCGACAATCTCGATAGGTAAGCTACCGGCATTCATGGCGTCAATTAGTACCTGAAGGTTGCTACCACTTCCTGAAACTAGGACTGCAACCTTCAAAGGTTTTTTCGATAAAGAGTGTGAATCAGTCATGTTACGAATATACCACCGCATCATCAGTACGAGCGATAATTTCACCGAAGATGAAAGACTTTTCACCGGCATCATTTAAGATGCTAACGGCTTGCTCAGCCACTTCAGCGGGTACCACAACTACGAAGCCTACACCACAGTTGAAAGTACGGTACATTTCAGACTGCTCAATGTTGCCGTGCTTTTGAAGCCAGTTAAATAGCTCAGGCATCTCCCAGCTTTGGATATCAATTTTAGCGGCTAAATTCTCTGGTAATACGCGAGGTAAGTTTTCAGTAAATCCGCCACCTGTGATGTGCGACATAGCATGTAGTTTGCTATTACCCAGTGCTTTTTGTAACGCTTGGATAGATTTGACATAGATTTTGGTTGGGGCCATTAACGCATCAGCAATAGGCTGACCGTCTAAAGTCTCGTCAGAGTTTGCGATATCTACACCGCTAACTTCGATAACTTTACGGATTAGCGAATAACCGTTTGAGTGAGCACCACTTGATGCGATACCGATTAGAACATCACCTTCAGCAACATTTTCACCAGTAATAACTTCAGACTCTTCAACCACACCCACACAGAAGCCAGCTAAGTCGTAGTCTTCATCTTGATACATGCCTGGCATTTCAGCAGTTTCACCACCGATTAGCGCACAATTAGACTGTTTACAGCCTTCACCGATACCGCCCACAACTGAGGCTGCAGTATCTACGTCTAATTTACCAGTAGCATAGTAATCTAAGAAGAATAGAGGCTCAGCACCACACACCAATAAATCGTTGACACACATGGCCACTAGGTCAATACCGATGGTGTCATGACGGTCTAACTGAAGGGCAAGCTTAAGCTTAGTACCCACGCCATCTGTTCCTGATACTAATAGCGGTGATTTATAGCCTGTAGGAATACGGCATAAGGCGCCAAATCCACCAAGACCACCAACAACTTCAGGGCGAGTGGTTGATTTAGCAACAGATTTAATGCGTTGAACTAGGGCATCACCTGCATCAATATCCACACCAGCGTCTTTATAGCTTAGTGAAGTTGGCTTGTCTTGAGTTGACGAGTTAGCAGATGCATTAGAATTTGGATGGCTCATGGTAGCAGCAGACCTTAATAAGCGAATGTGAGAATAAAATAATAGAAGGTTTAGATAAAAAACTAAGTGCACAAATTGGCAAATAGCAGTTCTCTGGTGGCATTATACGCAAAAACACAAGGCTCGCAAAATTTAACGAGCATTAATTGATGATAAAAACAAAAAATGACCAAAATTCAGTTAATGATTACGTTGTTGTGGATTATTATAGAGTTAATTATGACTTATTATTTAAGTTCTCAAATTTAATTAAATGTCAAAAAAAGATAATTTCATTTTTTTGTGAAGCTTTTGGATTATAGAGAAGACTGTCTATGCAAGTTGCAAGATTTGACCCCTTTTTTAAGCGTTTATTTGCCATTGTCGCCATCGGAATTGGTTTATGGCTTATATATTTGCTAATTCCTGTTATTTTGCCTTTTTTAAGTGCCTTTATACTTGCTTATCTTCTTAATCCCATCGTGGCGCGATTGGCTCGTATTATGCCTAGGTGGTTGTCTATTTTGATTGTGTATACCGCCATCATCTTTGGGTTTGTGGCTTTATTATGGTGGCTGCTACCTACGCTATGGATACAGATTGAGTCGGCGTGGCAATACTTCCCAAGACTGGTTGAGTGGTACAACAGCGATATGCGTATCTGGGTCAATGATAACAGTCGTTTCAACTTGCCTGTCTTAGAGTCACAGATCGTCTCTGATACTATGCTTGAGTATCTCAATAAAAACTATAATGTGGCAGATGCTCAGTCATTATTACTCCATGTTATGAACTCAGGGCTAACGGTTATTAATAATACCGGTCTTGTGGTTTTGGTTCCTATTTTGACCTTTTATTTCTTATTTAATTGGAATGAGCGTCTGCAAACTTGGAAAGCTGCTTTACCTGCGGCCAGCTCAAAGAAAATCATTGAGATTGCCCATGATTGTGACAAAGCATTAATGGCCTTCATTAAAGGTCAGCTGTTGGTCATGATATTGCTAGGGGTGGTCTATGCGGTACAATTACAGCTTATTGGATTAGAGCTGGGGTTAATTATTGGTATGGTGGCAGGTATTGCCAGTTTTGTGCCCTACCTTGGTTTTGGTATTGGCTTTATTGCAGCCATCATTGCCGGACTCTTCCAGTTTGGCCTAGATTGGCTACAGCTTGGGCTTATTGTGGGGGCATTCTTGGTGGGTCAGGCGGTAGAAGGTTATATCTTACAGCCACTACTTCTTGGTGACAAAATTGGGCTGTCTCCGCTATGGGTAATATTTGCTGTGCTGGCGGGCGCAAGCTTGCTAGGCTTTGTGGGAATGCTAATTGCTCTCCCAGTTTCTGCCATTATTAATGTCTTATTCCGTCATGCTTATGCCGCTTATCAGAATACAGATTGGTATAAAGGCCGAAAGCAATATAAATTATTTGAGTAGTTAACTGCTAGGAGATAAAAAGTGTTTGTTAGGGTTTACTGGCTTATTACAAGGTAATGTCATATTATTGTTCATAAAATTGTGATATAAATAAACGTTATAAAGTTATATCGAGCCGAGATACTAGCCTGATGACAAATCAATTAAGTTTAAATCTGGAAGTAAGGAGAGATGCTAGCCTGAGCGATTTTTCGGGGCCGGGCTGGTCGACTTTAATCGATGCTGTTCGTCAACTGCATGTTGGCTTAATTGGACAGATGTATATCTATGGTAGTGCTGCTACCGGTAAGACACACTTACTTTCGGCCATTTGCGAATCTTATATGGAGATGGATAAGTCTGCTATCTGTCTTTCTTTAAAAGAGTTGGTCAACACTGATGTGGGGGTATTGGCCTCGCTTGAAAGCTTTGACTTGGTTGCTATTGATGACTTGGAAGCCATTCGCAATAGTCGAGTGTGGCAAGAGGCTATTTTCCATTTAATTAATCGCAGCCGTGAAGGTCAAGGCCAATTAATCTTTGCTGCCAAGACACCAGCTACAGAGTTGCCGTTTGAGCTTCCTGATTTACTCACTCGACTGATCCAGTCTCCAGCTTTTAGAGTACCAGAAGGTCATAATATTGCAGATAGAAAAGCCATGCTTGAGTCGGTCATGCGTAGACGGGGTTGGCAGTTTGACTCTCGTATTGCTGAGCATCTATTGAATGAAGGCCCACACCGTATTGGGGGTATGCTTGATATCTTAAATATTATCCAGCCGCTATTTTCTAACCTAAATCGCTCTCATGTGTCCAAGGCTGTGATCAATCAGGCCATTACTATGATTGATGAACAAACCCTTATGGCGGAGCTTGAGGATATTCATCAAGAAGCTCACGAGGACTTCTTATCTAAGTCAGAAGAGAGCAATCCTTATCGTGACAATATGACTTTAAACTTTTAAAAAAATAGCAGATAATCTTTAAATTGTAATTTTTTCCAGTTATGCTACAGCATATTTTTATTTTCTTTTTTAAAAATTAATATTCACCTAATTCCAATATTCTTTAAGGCTAGCTCATGACTGATACAACCCACAAGCCCCTGCTTAATAAACTTTTAACTGTAGCAGGTATCGGTTTATTCTCGGTAACATTTGCACATGCTGATGTGACTTTGAAAGTAGATGATAATATTAAAGTCACTGTGTTAAACGGTAAGCAGTACAACACCAGCTTATTTCAACCCTTACAAAAAACCTTTACCTTACAGCCAGGTAAGCACGTTATCACAGCCAAATATGATCGTCTGTATGATCTTACTGGTGATAATCATGATTATTTGCGCTCTGGAAATGTAACAGTAACTGCTGACTTAGAAGACAACCAAACCTATCGTTTGGCAATGCCAGGTCAACCAGAAAGATACCAAGAGGCCCAGAAATACGCTAAGGCTCCAACTTTAGCAGTGATGAAAGGCTCAACTGTGATAGCACAGACAAAAGGCACCACTGAACAAGGTGGCTTATTCTCAGGTCTGTCTTCTATATTTGGTGGCAATGACGCGCAGATCGAGAACCAAAAAGCGATTGCTGCAGTTAATAGCTCATCAACCACTACTCAATCTAATTCGGCTACAGCTATTGCTCCCGTTGAAGCCACTACGACCAGTAATAGTGCCAAAGCAGATACTTTAGACAACTTCATGCAGTTGTGGTTACAAGCGACTCCTAATGAGCGTGAAAAAATCCGTCAGTGGATTCAAAAGTAACTGTTGTTTTGAACTAGACCTCAATTTGTTCTTTTATGGCTTATTAAGCTACGTTTAAAAACAATAATAGTCTATTAAACCCGTCAGCTTACTGGCGGGTTTTTTATTAATTGCATAATAAAATAAAAGGTTGGAGGCAAAGGCTAAAACGGTATAACGCCTTTACAATATGGCATAGTTTTAATATATTTATTTTGATAGTATATTGTTAATTGCATAGGACACCTGTGCATGAGAGTGGTTAAATAAATCAATTATAAATAAGGATTTTTACTATGGCACATTTACGTTTAGGTGATGATGCTCCAAACTTTGACGCCCCAACAACTGAGGGTGATATTAACTTTTATGATTGGGCAGGTGATAACTGGGTAGTATTCTTTTCACACCCAGCTGACTTTACCCCAGTATGTACTACTGAATTAGGTCGTGCTGCAGCCTTAAATGGTGAGTTTCAAAAGCGTGGTGTTAAGCCAATCTGTATCTCTGTAGATGATGTAGAAGATCATAAAGCGTGGGCAAGTGATATTGGTGAGACTCAAGGTACTGCTTTAAACTTCCCAATTATTGGTGATGAGAATAAAAAAGTTGCTGAATTATACGACATGATTCACCCAAATGCGGCGACTACTCACACAGTACGTAGCGTATTTATCATTGATCCAAAGAAAAAAGTACGTTTGATCCTAACTTACCCAGCAAGTGTTGGCCGTAACTTTGATGAAATCCTTCGTGCTATTGATGCGCTACAATTAACAGATGAGTATAACGTTGCTACTCCTGTAGATTGGAAAGATGGTGATGACGTTATCATCCCACCAAGCATCAAAACTGAAGATATCTCTGAAAAAGATTATCCAAAAGGCTTCACTGAGATTAAACCTTACTTACGTACTACACCTCAGCCAAATAAATAACGGCAGGTAGTAAGGCTAAACGGTTTAAAGACCAGAAGCTAAGTAAAATAAAAAGCTCCCACAAAATAAGTTGTGGGGGCTTTTTTTATCTGTTTATACTATTAAAACTTAGACAATCAAAATAAAACTTATAAAACGAAAACCTATTTTATTAACA
Source organism: Psychrobacter pasteurii (assembly GCF_900162815.1). Taxonomy (GTDB): domain Bacteria; phylum Pseudomonadota; class Gammaproteobacteria; order Pseudomonadales; family Moraxellaceae; genus Psychrobacter; species Psychrobacter pasteurii. The sequence goes on from NZ_FUGD01000131.1 coordinate 36,966, forward strand.
AATATTGATATGGTGTTATTCATTGAATTTGATATGATTAGAGAGCAAGTAGGGATAACTAAAACTATATATATCAAAGATAAAACTAAATCAAAGGGAGTTTGAAATGAAAAAACTATACTTAACTCGTATGGCGCCTAATCCACGTAAAGTAATCATTCTTTTGCAAGCTAAGGGCATAGATATCGACGACATTGATGATATTGATGTGATTGATATCGACATGACAAAGGGTGAGCATTTAACTGAAGAGTTTCGTAAGATTAATCCGCTACAGTTATTGCCGGTATTAGTGCTTCAAGATGGCACCGTACTCAATGACTCACAAGCAATTTGTGAGTACTTAGATAGAGTCTACGGAGAGCGCTCCGTGATGGGCAATGATGTGGTTCAGCGTGCTCAGGTGTGCTCTATAAGACGAACCGCTGAATTTGAAGTGCTATATAACTTTATGCTCGCATTCCAACACAGTCATCCATCAAAGGCCAAACGGGTAGATCAAGTGCCTGAGTTTGCAGCCAAATCCATTAAAAGAGCTGAAAAAGTCTTGCCTTACTTTAACGATATTCTAAAAGACAAAGATTACTTAGTCGGTGACCAGTTAAGTTATGCAGATATCGTCTTTTATATTGGTTTAGATTTTGGAAGATTATTGAAGTTTGATCCAACCGCACATGGTGAAGGCATCGCTCGTTTCTACAATTCAATGAATGAACGCTTTGGTCTTAAAAAGTAAGGAATATTATGCTGTCTGCAAAAACTCTGTTTATTACTATGGTTACAGGTAGCCTACTACTAACCGGTTGTCAAAAAATAGATTCACTCACTTCCCAATCTACTGCAGCCCAGTCCAATACTATGATAAATACTGAAAACAAGCTGATACTCAATACAGCGACTTTGGCTGACTATCATTGGCAATTACTGTCTGCCAAGGACAAGCAAGGTGATCCCTTATCAGCTTTAGAAGCGATTAAAGACCAGGTGCGCTTGAAGTTCTATCTGCAACAAAGTACTCAATATGCCAGCTTCACGGTAGGCTGTAATAGTATGAGCGGTAACTTTACGATATCCAATCAGCAGCTAAAAATTGGCGATGTTATAAGTACTGAGATGTATTGTGAAGATCTAGACCCAGCAGAAAGGCTGATGGCTCAATTAATGCCGGGTAATAGTAAGCTTAAGCTATCTGTTGAAAACCCGAGTAAGTCAACCACGACTCAGCCGCTGTTAACTCAGGAATTTGCGACAGGGGAGACTTTGGTTTGGCAAGGTACTGCAACTGCAGAAGCTAAGTATCAGCAGCAGCCCGATCTGGTCTTTTGGGAAGTGAACCATCAGCTTCAAGATTGTCCTAATCCTGATCAAAAGACCTGCCTGAAAGTAAGACCGGTTTATTATGATGAACAGGGTATTAAAAAAGGGGTAGGTGACTGGGATATCTTTGTAGATAATATTGAAGGCTATAACCATGATAGCAGTGTCGATACTGTGCTGCGCCTAAAGCGTTTTACGGTTGACCCAGTAGAGGTTAAGGGTAAGCAGTTTGTCTATGTGTTTGACCGTATTGTCGAAAGCTCTGTAGTTAACTAAAGCTAGAAGCTGGGCTGCTTGAGCCAATAAAGTATTAACCGGTTATTAAATTATTAAAATAAAAAATCGCCTATATAAGTTATAGGCGATTTTTTTTAAGACTTAGTTTTATTTTAAACTGGCCAAGTCCTCTTCAGTTAAGCGCCAACGTCCTTTTTTCTTGGATGCACCACGACCACGTAGCGTGGTATTCATAAGAAGCTTGTTCATAGAGTGGCTAGAGTGAGCATGGCAAATAGCGCAGGCAAGACCATCGGCGGCATCTTGTTGCGGGGTGACATCAAGCTTTAAGATACGACAGACCATCTCTTGCACCTGACCCTTATCGGCCGCGCCATAGCCACAGACTGCTTGTTTAATTTGTCGTGCGGTGTATTCAGACACCTCTAAGTCTAAAGCTACCAAAGCGGCAATAGCAGCTCCACGGGCTTGGCCTAATTTTAGAGCAGAGTCGGGGTTTTCAGCCATAAAGACTTGCTCAACGGCGGCATGAATAGGTTCATCAGAGTATTTTTGATGGTATTGAGTAATCCGGGTAATCCCATTGAATATGCGCTTTAGACGTTCTGGCATCTCTTTGGTGTCGGTTCTGATGGTGCCAGCATCCAGATAACGTAAGGTATCTCCTTTTTGATGAATAATACCGTAACCTGTCATTCTAGAGCCGGGATCAATACCAATAATTATCGCCATAATAAATCAAATTATCCTAAAGATTATAAAGTTTGTGCTGCAGAATTTTGTTGAATACAGACAAAATTTCAGTATTATTCCTCAACAAAATTCACTTAAGATTTGATAGTATAGCAAGCCATCCCCATATATCTAATACATATTAAATTTTAGTTATTTTCAAAATCAAAATAGGACGACACATTATGGGTCAATTAGTTGGCTTAGCCATCGTATGGTTTATTATTGAAATGCTACTGTGGTATTTAGTGGCACAATTTATCAGTGGCTGGTGGGTATTCATCTGGTTTATCGTGGCTGCTGTTATTGGGCTTAGCTTAATACGTCGTGGTATGACTACCTTAAACCCTATGGCGCAGCAGATGAAAGCAGGGGGTATGATGAATCCCGCCATGCGTCCACCTGAAGACACCATTATCAAAACGGTAGCTATGGCAGTAGGAGGATTATTACTTCTGATACCTGGTCTACTGTCTGACATTCTAGCCTTGTTAGTAGTCTTACCACCTGTGCAGAAAAAACTAAAAGATATGGCCAATAATTACGTCATGAATAATCAGCAAAAAATGATGGAAATGATGGCAAAACAGATGGGCGGTCAAATGGGAGGTCAAAATCCATTTGGTGGCATGGGTGCTGGTGGTAATCCATTTGGAGGTCAAAACCCATTCGGCGGCGGTCAAAACCCATTCAACAACCAACCAGGCTCTAAAAATGCTAGCCCATTTGGTAATGGATTTAAGCAAAACACTACGGTAGATGGCTCAGCTAAGCCGGTTATCAAAGATGTGAAAAAATTAGAGAAGCCTGCTAACGATGAATAGCCGGTTAGATATGCCAGTTAAATAAATAACCAACTGGCTTTTGTCCAAACAATAAAAAAACCCTTTTACTTCAAGTAAAAGGGTTTTTTGATAGCTTACAAATCAAAGTTTATTATTTAACTTAATAAGCCATAACAGAATTTAGAACCGAAGTGCCGCTGTTGGATGGGGACCCATGAACCGTGAAGTTCAGGGCGGATGTGTCACTGTCTCTTAAGGTTTCCTGAGACACTGCAAGCAGTGCAGGCATACGCAATGAAACAATAGATAGCACATCCATTTAGTGCATTATCGGCTCAGGGAATAACATCCACTGGCGAACACTTCAGAGTATTTAAATACTAACCAATTTTTTATGAACTTGCAAACCTAAAGCTATATAAGTTTGTTAATAATGTTAACAAAGACTCAAGCCAGAGAATTGTTTGCTTGTATATCTTAAGTTTCAATTTAGAGGATATGGTTAATATTAACTTCTATATTATCGCTCTAAACCCCTTATATTACAGGCGTTCACAATCTTACATTATAGTTAAACTGGCGAGTGTGTTAGAATTAGATAGTCAATTTTGATGTTCATTTTAATAGTTTTGTATATTTGATTTAATTTTCCAACCTTAAAGAATCTAACTTTCCTTGAAATATTGCACTACAAATGGAGATAAAGTAAATGGTAGCAGCTGATAACAACAAAAAAATTCCACACGTTCTAATGATTTTAGATGGCTTTGGATATCGTGAGGATGAGCAGGACAATGCGGTCGCTGCTGCCACCACGCCCAATCTAGATCGTATCTACAGCACTTATGCACATGGCTTAATCTCAGGGTCGGGTGAAGATGTGGGTTTACCTGAAGGTCAGTTTGGTAACTCAGAAGTAGGTCATATGAACTTAGGAGCGGGCCGAGTGCTTTTCCAAGACTCTACCCGTATCTCTCGTGATATCAAAAACCGTGATTTTTATAAAAACCCTGCTTTATTAGAAGCTCTAGATGCAGTGAAAGATGGAGAGGGTAACTTGCATATCATGGGTCTATTATCAGATGGTGGCGTTCACGCTCACCAAGACCATATTGAAGCCATGTGTCATGCCGCTGTAGTCCATGGGGCGACTGGGGTCTATGTTCACTGTTTCTTAGATGGCCGTGATACACCACCAAAATCTGCTGATAAATACATTAAGCGTCTAAAAGAGTTCTTAGCTAACTTAAATGCTTATTATGAAAGTAATGTGCAGATTGCCAGTATTATTGGTCGCTACTATGCTATGGACCGTGACAATCGCTGGGATAGAGTAGAGAAGGCTTATAACCTATTGACCTTAGGGGAGTCAGAGAGAATGGCTACACGAGCAGATGGCGCAGTTCAGGCGGCTTATAAATCTCGTGAGACAGATGAGTTTGTTAGTCCAACGACGGTAATTGAGCATGGTGAGACACCAACGACTATTAACGATCATGATGCCGTTATCTTCATGAACTTCCGTGCTGATAGAGCCCGTGAGTTAAGCCAAGCTTTCATCTTACCAGATCATGAGTTTTCAGGATTTGCCCGTAAGAAGCAGCCTAATTTATCGGCTTTTGTCATGATGACTCATTACTCTGACGAGTTGGCTGCTAACCCAAAAACTTCAGTAGCTTATAAGCCAACCACACTACATAACACCCTAGGTGAGTATCTACAAAATAATGACAAAACCCAACTAAGAATTGCTGAGACTGAGAAGTTTGCTCACGTTACGTTTTTCTTTAGTGGTGGTAAAGAAGATGAGTTCACCGGTGAGTCTCGTATTCTAATTCCATCACCGGATGTGGAAACTTATGACTTAAAGCCAGAGATGAGCGCTCCGGAAGTCACCAAAAGCTTAGTAGAAGCTATTGAATCTGGTAAGTATGATGTGTTGGTAGTGAACTATGCCAATGGTGACATGGTAGGTCACACTGGTAACTTTGACGCAGCAGTTAAAGCCGTAGAGGCCTTGGATGTGGCTGTCGGTGAAGTGGCTGAAGCAGTTATTAAAGCCGGTGGACATATGTTAATTACAGCAGACCATGGTAACTGTGAGCAGATGCAGGACTACGAAAGTGGTCAGGTGCATACGCAGCATACCACCGAACAGGTTCCTTTGATTTATGTGGGCGATAAAAAGGTAACAGTCCGTGAAGGCGGTAAACTAAGTGATGTGGCGCCAACGCTATTAGATCTAATGGGTCTTGAGATACCTAAAGAAATGACGGGTATCAACTTGTTAGAAGCTAAATAGTCATCAGCTAAGTTATAAGCTAAATAACAGGTCAAGATTACCCTAGGACGATACTCTCTTCACGACAACCGATAGTAGAGCATGTGATGCAATTTGAACCTCTTCAAAACATATCAAAAAACCAGGAGTCTATGACTCCTAGTAAGTCTTGGTTAGCCATGCTTAATTCTCGTAAGGTGGGTCATGCGACTGGTCTTACGCTGTTGTCTTTAACGGTTGCTATCAGTGGCTGTTCTTCTATAGGACAGTCACAGACTTCTGGACTAAATAGCGACAATGCTACCGCTGTCATATCGGATTCTGAGGCGAATGCTCAACCCAACTCAGAAGCGGCAAAAAAGCTTAATGATTTGGCAGTTAGTGCTAAAAGGTCTGAAGAATCTTGCGTGGATGACTGTGATGATGTGGATGCTATCGCCTATGTTGATGATGATATAGAGAGTTACGAAGACATAGATTCGCAGCCAGCTCTGATTGATATAGAAGACGATGATATCGATGACTTGGATAATGAAGTCGAAGGTGAGAGATTAGGGGTAGAACATGTCCCGCTTAATGCTATCTCACCACAGACGCTACAAGCTTTTGTAGAGGTTATCGATGTTATTCGTCATGACTATGTCAAACCTGTTAATGATGAGATGTTATTTCAGCAAGCCATAACAGGGATGCTAGAAAAGCTAGATAAGCATGCTGAGTATTTAACACCAGAGAATTACGACAACCTGCGCAGCTTCACTGATGGTGAAATTGCACAAGTAGGTTTGGTGGTGAGGTATAACCCCAGTCAGCAGGCTTGGGTGGTCACCTCGGTACTAAGCCAATCCTCTGCTAAGCAAGAAGGGATTAAAGTCGGCGATAGGTTATTACGTATTAAAAATGCGGAACTAACCTCAGATATGACTGAACAAGATGTTCAGCAACTGCTATCTGGTATTGCTGGCTCTCAAGTTGAAGTTACTGTCATGAGCGCCCAAGGGAGTTCGCGGCGTAACATAACTTTGCAGCGTAATCTGGCAGCTGATAATGAGCTCACTGTGACCGTCAAAGATGGCATCGCCATAATTCGCTTACCTGTTTTCCAAAACGGCTCTAAAGATCAATTAATTAGTGCCTTAAAGCAAACAGGGGCAGCGGTAACTGGTGTCGTTATTGATGTGCGTAACAACCCAGGGGGCGTATTATCCTCTGCGATTGATATCGGTAGCTTGTTTATCAAAGAAGGAGATCTGATTCAGGTCAGAAGTCGTACCAATCACAGTCAACTGATTAAACCTAAGGGTAAGCCTTATTTATCCGATTTACCGGTTGTTGTCCTACAAAACCGTTATTCTGCCTCTGCAGCTGAAGTGCTGGCAAGTAGCTTCAAAAGCAATCAACGGGCACAAATTGTGGGCGAGCAAAGCTTTGGTAAAGGTACCGTTCAAGAAGTGGTGCCCCTCAAATCGGGTGGAGGTATCAAGCTTACGGTAGCCGAGTACCGTAGTACCAAAGGGGAGCTTATAGACGGTATTGGAGTCAAGCCTGATGTTGTTTTAGCTCACGATGGTTCAGATTGGCAGCAAACCGCAGTGAATTTGTTATTGTCTCAAGACCGACCCTTTGGGATTAAGTTTGATACAAAGTTTGATGATGACAGCCTCATGCTCAACGACTATTAATGGTTAAAGACCAATCAAATTAAAGGCCAATCAATTAGTAAGTAATTGATATTTAGCCCTATAAATAAGTTTTTAACATAAAAAAAGAGCTTCTATCAGATAGAGGCTCTTTTTTTATTGGCTAGTTACCCGTTATAGCACACAAGCTTATGGTGTGATTAACCCATGGCGCATTGCTAAGTGGGTTAGTTTTACGTCGCTGTCTACTCCAACTTTTTCAAAAATACGATAACGGTAGGTATTGACCGTTTTGACACTTACGAAAAGCTGGTCAGCGATTTGCTGGGGGCTTTGACAGTTAACCACCATCATAGCGACCTGCTTTTCTCTTTCACTTAATCTATCAAAAGGCGACTCTTCATTATCGGTTAATAGCATATCTGCCAGCTGTTCAGCCACATCACTACTGAAGTACTTACTGCCCTGATACACCTTTTTGATGGCCTTAATCATCTCTGCTAGAGGGGTGCCTTTGGTGATATAACCATTGACTCCCGCCTTTAATAGCATAGAGGGGTAGGGCTGTGAAGAGACACTGCTTACCGCTAAGATTTTTACCTTTTCATCAAATTGGCGTAGGCGTTTTGTGGCTTCAACACCTCCAATATTAGGCATATTAACATCTAATAAGACCACATCTGGGTTAAGCGCTTTAACCATTCTAATGGCAGCTTCACCACTGTCAGCTTCTCCAATAACCTCAATTTCAGGATCATCGGACAGCATTCTACTTATGCCCATTCTTACTAGGTCGTGGTCATCAACCACCAAAACTTTAATCATATTATTTTCCCAAGAGAACGCATAAAACCATAGTGTTAGTAATTTTATGTTGCTGTAGCGTAAAAGAATTGTTTTGAATTGACAACATACCTTAATCCCACCTGTTTAAGTGGAATTAACACTTAACGACTAAGATTAATGATGTTAAGATAATTAACATATTGGCTTTATTTAGTATTAGTATGGTGTTTAAGTTTATATATTAGTACTCAACTTTGTAAATTTTATTGCTTTTCTAAGAAGCACTCAATTGCCCCTAACATCAAAAAGCTTATAATCAAAGGGCATAATTGGGTAAAATTTTTAAATCTATGTGAGTGCACTCCATTGTCGATGGAATTAGCTTTAAGGTCAATAACATCATACCTTTAATTAACCTGATAGTTAATTATTCTTTTTACACTATTTTACGACTCAAGTGGGATGAAATATGAGCATAAATAAATCTTTCAACAAATCTTTTATCTTTGTTTGCATCGCATTGGGTCTGGGTACCGTAAGCTCCGTATCTAATGCTGCGTTAACAATCGTTGAGCCAAGCAAAACAGGCAACACACAAGTTAAGTGGGGCAACGCCGGTGGTTTATCAGAAGCCCGCAGTATCATGTACTCCAATCCTGGGGTAACTTCTAACTCGACCACCTCTTTTTCTACTAATAACTACTCAAGCTCTTCAAGTTTTGTAGACAGATTACCTATTTCAACAGCATCAAGAGGCGTTATCGTCCTAGACGTTGAGACTGGGCAGCCTTTATATGAGAAGAATGCTGATGTGGCTCGCCCAATTGCATCTATCACTAAGATCATGACGGCTATGGTGGTACTAGATGCCGGTCTTGATATGCGAGAAGAAATCATGCTTGAGCCTGAAGACTTCGTAGGTCCTAAGCGTGCTAGCTCTCGTTTGAAATCTGGCGACCGCATGAACCGCGCAGAGCTGTTGTTAATGACACTAATGAAGTCTGAAAACCCAGCCGCCAAATCTCTAGCCCGCAACTTCCCAGGTGGCTATGATGCCTTCATGCGTGCGATGAACGCTAAAGCCCGATCTTTAGGTATGAACAGTGCGTTCTTTGGTGATCCAACGGGCCTAGATAAGCGTAACGTAGCTTCTCCAATGGATCTAACCAAAATGGTTCAAGCGGCTGGCCAATATGAAGTTATTCGCCGCTTCTCTACAACCAAAAACTATGACTTCTTTGTTGCCAACTATAGTGCCGGTAACCGTAGATATCCTGCTAACAACACCAGTAAGCTAGTTCGTAGCGGTACTTATCCAATCGGTATCTCTAAAACAGGCTTTATTAATGAGGCCGGTCGATGTGTGGTAATGGAAACTCAGGTTAATAACCGTCCAGCAATTATTGTTATTTTAGGTGCTGATAGTTCTAACACGCGTTGGAACGATGCAGAAAATATCCTGCACAACTTAGCTTTACGCCGTACGATCTAATAGCTAACTTCTGGTTATTTATAGCTATTGATAATTAAGTACCAAATGATAGTTAAGTACCAAAAATATAATTAAGTACTAAAAAGTTAAGTCCAAAAAAAAGATTGCTCTATGGAGCAATCTTTTTTTGTTTTTGAAAGTCGATAAATTAAGAGGCGTGTTGCATACATAAAGTTGCATAAGGAACTGCTTCTAATCTTTTATCTTCGATATCTTCACCACAGACAGTACATTCGCCATAGGTACCATTCTCAATACGGCTTAGCGCATTATTGACATAGGTTAGACCTTGCTTGGCTTCGACCAATAGAGTTTTACGCATCTCATTGTCGCGCATAGAAATGGCTTGGTCGTCCCAATGCTCATTTAAATCATCTTGAGGGTTGTAGATATGGTCTTCAATTTTATCAATGCGATTTTGATATTCTTGTTGTAGTTCTAAAAGACGTGCTTTAGCAGCAGAAAAATCTCTACTCATTATATTTCTCCTTAAATAGCTATTTTTATAGGGGTTATTGTTTTGTATGGATATTGATAACCCTTTCTTATTTCTTTGTTTATATCTTCTATATTACCATTTATTCCCTAATAAATCTTTGCATTACTCTAAATAATAAAGAGTTAGTTTTAAGAGCTTTCCATAATAATAGGCACAAACTGAGGCGAAAATAGGCGCCAAAATATGATAGAATTCTTGCACTATTTTTTCTTCAAACCTCAAACAGAAGTGTCAGCTAATTTTGACTTCTAATCATAATTAAGTAAGGGTAAATACATGAACTTCGCTAGAATGGAAAACCAAGATTTAACCGGAAAAACTGTGTTGATTCGTGAAGACTTAAACGTGCCAATTCAAAATGGAAAAATTTCTAATGATGCGCGTTTGCAGTCAAGTTTGCCCACCATCAAGCTAGCTCTTGAAAAAGGGGCAGCGGTACTGGTTTGCTCACACTTAGGTCGTCCAACAGAAGGTGAGTTTGAAGAAAAATATTCTATGCAGCCTGTGGCAGATTATTTAAGTGAACATCTAGGTCTGACTGTCAGCTTAAATAAAGACTATGCTCAGCAAGAAGTATCAGTTAAGCCAGGTGAAGTGGTACTGCTAGAAAACGTTCGCTTTAACGTGGGTGAAAAGAAAAATACCGAAGCTTTATCGCAGCGCTATGCTGACCTATGTGATGTCTTCGTTATGGATGCATTTGGTACAGCACACAGAGCTCAAGCTTCTACTGAAGGGGTCATTCAAGCTGCCGCTAAAGCGGGTAAAGTTGTGTGCGCAGGTCCTTTGCTAGCTGCAGAGCTTGATGCGTTAGACAAAGCATTACATGCTCCTAAGAAACCATTGGTGGCCATTGTAGGGGGCTCTAAAGTTTCTACTAAACTAGATGTACTGATTAGCTTAGCGAAAATCTGTGACCAAATTATCGTGGGTGGTGGTATTGCCAACACCTTTATCGCAGCCAAAGGTCATTCAGTAGGCGCTTCTTTATATGAAGCAGATATGATTGATACTGCCAAACAAATCATGACTCAGACTGAGATTTTGTTGCCTGAAAATGTAGTCGTAGCGGATAAGAATCAAATTAACTTTGATGATTTTATTAACTCATTGCAATCGGCAACACCAACAGTAAAAAATATTGATTCAATTTCTGAAAATGACATGATTTTAGATGTGGCGGCTGAAGGTGCAGAGCATATCTTTAATGCAGTTAAGAATGCAGCGACGATCTTGTGGAATGGCCCAGTTGGCGTATTTGAAGTAGATGCCTTCGCAGAGGGAACCCGACTATTGTCTGAAGCAGTAAAAGACAGTGAAGGCTTCTCTATTGCAGGCGGTGGTGACACCTTGGCTGCTATTCATAAATTTAAAGTAGAAGATGGTGTAAGCTATATGTCTACTGGCGGTGGTGCTTTCTTAGAATTTGTAGAAGGTAAAGTATTACCTGCTGTTGCTGCATTAGAAAAACACAGCGCTAAGTAATCAACATTTGTTAAGGAAACTTACGACTGATAAGGGTTGCTTGCTTTGTTTGCCTTAATCACAGCCTAGCTTAGCTGTGCATTAGATTTAGTTAAACTAAAGTTACTTAATGCTACTTGTGTTTTCAATTATTAGCTATTAGAATGCTGAAAAATCTAATATTGCATATTGTGAGGAGTTCACATGTTATACCGTAATCTTTTAATCGCAGGTCTTGTTACTAGTGCTGTTGCTATCACTGGTTGTAGTAAAGAAACTGAGCAAGCTGCAGATGCAGGTGCTGTAGAAGCTGCTGCTGAAAGTGCAGGTGAAGATGCTGTTGATAATGCCCAAACTGCAGGTGCTGTAGCTACTGGTGCAGCTGTTAATGCTGGTGAAGCTATTGCTGAAGGTGCAAACGCTGCTGTTGAAGGCACAGCAAACGCAGTATCAGAAGGGGCAACTGCCGTAGCTGAAGGATCAAAGAATATAGCAGAAAGCACTGCTGATAGTGTTGATCTAGAAGCTGATCCTGCAGTCGCTGAAGCCGTTGATGAAGATCAACAGTACTAATTTATTTGCTTAAACTCTTAAGGTTTAAATACTGTATTTAGCTATAGAAAATATTTAAGTTAAAGAAATATTTAAGCTAAAGAAATTTAAGTAAAAAAGCTCTGATATATATATCAGGGCTTTTTTTATGGCAGGTAATTTATTGAAATCTAGTAACCGAACTTAGAGGCTAACTTAGAGAAAAATAAGGGCAAAGCACAAGTCCGGTAAATGACTGGGTATCTTTGCTATAATGAAGTTTGTTTTTTTATTAGAGAATTAAAATAAGATTATGATAGGACTAATTGAAGGTAAGGTATGTCATTTGTCTGCTCCTGTGGCCTGCATTATGACCACTTCGGGCGTGGGTTACGAGATAGAGTTACCTCTACCAGACTTCTGTCAGCTGCAACTAGACGCAAGTGTGGCTGTATGGACTCATTTACATGTACGTGAAGATGCTCAGTTACTGTATGGATTCGTTAAGCATCAAGAAAGGGATGTCTTTCGCCAGCTCATTCGTATTAATGGGGTGGGGGCAAAAATGGCATTGGCGATGATGTCGACCATGTCTGCACCTGAGCTGAAGCATGCGGTTGAGACGGACAATGAGGTGGCATTAACTCGAGTCCCAGGTATTGGTAAAAAGACAGCGCAGCGACTGCTTATTGAACTAAAAGGCAAGTTTGATAATATTGAAAACAGTGGTGGTCTCTTTGAAGAGCCAGAGGGCGCACCAAAATCTGCTGCGGGTAGTGAAGGGGTGATACTTGCTGAGGTTGAATCGGCGCTTATTAGCTTAGGTTACCGTGATAAAGAAGCTCAAAAAGCCATTAAAGCTGCTAGAGAAACGGAAGCGGGACAAAATATAGTCGATACTCAATCACTATTAAAGTTAACTCTACAACAGCTTTCAAGTTTTTAGGCACAAGCTTTTTGCTATTCTGAGCTCTAAGTTTAGATCACACAAAACAAAAAGCCCTTCAGTTATGTATTGAAGGGCTTTTTTAATACTAATTATGAGGTTGTTACTTTATTAGTTTAAAGTGGATTTGATTAGTCGAATCAATCTTTCAATAAGCTGGTCGCTTTCTTCACGTTTTAGATTTAAAGGGGGGAGCAGACGGATAACATGACCACCGGTAACGTTGATGATTAGTTTTTCTTCCTCACGCGCCCTGTCTACGAAAGTACTGCAATCGGTCTCTTCTGGCAAAACAACCCCTATCATCATGCCGTATCCTCGGGTAGTAACGCCAAGCTCTTTTAAGGCTTCACTCAAAGATTGCTGAATATAGTCGCCTTCAGTAACCGCGTTTTGCATAACATCACTGTTGCTCAAAATGTTATAAACGGTATGCACGACGCGGCTGCCTAGGGGCGTTCCGCCGTATGTAGAGCCATGACTGCCCACTTGGAATAAGTCACGAGCACGGCCACGGACCATGCAGGCACCAATAGGGAAGCCATTGCCTAAGCCTTTAGCGGTAGATAATACGTCAGGTTTAGCATTACTGTGCTGATAGGCAAAATACTTACCGGTACGACCATTACCAGTTTGTACTTCATCTAGCATGAACAGCCAGTCTTGCTCATCACATAGCGCTTGCACTTGCTCTAAATAGTCAAAGCCATCTTTGGCTGTATTTAATCCGCCTTCGCCTTGAATAGGCTCTAATAAAACGGCAGTAATCTCATCATGATCTTGCGCAGCTTGTCTTAAAGCTTCGATGTCTCCAAAAGGTACTCGAATAAACTCAGAGTCTAAGGTAAAGAAGCCTTCACGAGCTTTGGGATTTGCGGTGGCAGTGACCGTTAATAGAGTACGGCCATGGAATGACTTCTCCATAACGATGACTTTAGGCTTTTTATAGCCTTTGTTATGGCCGTATAGACGTGCCATTTTAAGGGCAGCCTCATTAGCTTCAGCACCACTGTTGGCAAAAAAGACACTGTCCATGCCAGCAGCTTGGCACAAAGCTTCAGCGGCCTTTTGCTGCCATTCAATCTCAAATAAGTTACTGGTATGAACTAAAGTGGCGGCTTGCTCTTGAATGGCTTTCGTAATCTGCGGGTGGCAATGACCCAGGCCACAAACAGCGATACCCGTTAAGGCGTCTAAGTAAGCGGTATTGTCAGAGGTATAAAGCCAGCTGCCTTCTCCTCGAGTAAAGCTTATAGGTTGAGGGCTATAGGTAGGCATAATATAGGAGTGCGATGCTGACATAATGGGTCCTTAAACATTTAGCAGATAGGAGGGTAATAGATATTGTATCTCAATAAATGACACGTTTGGGGAATATAAAACAGTGTGTTAATTGAATAAGTGTACTAAAGCCATGTCAAGAATTAATACTTAAGATCCTCTGAAAAAGGTGACTCTTCAGCGGCAACACGATATTCTTCATTGGCCCAAGCGCCTAAATCAATAAGTTTGCATCGATCACTACAAAAAGGCTTGTAAGGGTTGTCTTGCCAGGCAGTCAGTTTTTTACAGTGGGGACAAGGATAAGTCTTTGGGCTTGAAAGTGGTTTGGAATTATCAGTAGAGTCAGTCATATCATAAGGTCTTTAAATAACAAGTAAGTTGTGGGCCACTAGGTGACCTTTTATGATTATAGCATGAGTATCATAGGGCTTATACTGCCTGCTATATATCTTAGCTATCCATATCAAGCTGATTTTATTACCAATGCAAATATTAAATTAACCGCTAGAGTTCACCCTGACAGGGCTTTAGAAATGATAATATACAATACATTACCCATAACTTTACAACTCGATTAAGTGTATAAAACTTCTTATGTCTGCATCAAATTCTAACTCTTTATCGTCTACTCAGGCTCTAAGTCATAAAAAAAGCCGCTGCTTTAAGCCTGAGAAGCTAACTGCCCCTAGAGATTTTTCGATTCCTAGCTTTGTTGCCCGCCAGCTTCAAGACAGTAAAGCCAGTGCTGGCCAGGCAAGTGTGAGTCATAACAGTCGCCCACTGATAGTAGAAATTGGCGCTGGAAAAGGGATGCATGCTTGCTTGTATGCCAAAAATAACCCTGAACACGATTTGATTGCCATTGAACGAACCCAAAATAAATTCACTGCGTTTAATAATTTAGTGCAATCGGTGAGTAACGAGGTAGTCAATCTTGATAATATTTTAGCGGTACATGCAGACGCCATTCCTTACTGTGTACACGCGTTGCCGGTACAAAGCGTCGATGTATTTTATTTACTGTATCCAAATCCTGAACCTAAAAACCCGAATCAACAATGGTTAAATATGCCATTTTTTGAGTTTTTATTATCAAGATTAAAGCCAAAGGGTAAGGTAATATTGGCTAGCAATATCGAAGAGTATATAGACAATGCTTATCAGCAGGCTGTAGACACCTGGTGCTTAGCTACTCAAAGAAAGGAAGTGCCTATTGAGAGTAAACGTACTCACTTTGAAATTAAATACCTAGCCCGTGGTGAGACCTGTTGGGAGCTTGAAATGATTAAGCCTGAAGGCTATAAGACTCGATTTGATGACTGGAATTCAGAAGCATTGCAGTCAAATTAAGTACAATCAATAGCTGATACTCATAAAAAAAGGCTTACTTGAATCATTGATCCAAGTAAGCCTTTTTTTGTCGCTGAACTAACCAAAGCGATTAGTGCTTTAGCGTCTGCATATTAATAGGGACAAACTTGCTAATGGTGTCGTAAGTGTTGGTTCGGGCATTTAGTACCGTCAAGAAGGTATAAGCTCCGATAAACTTACGGCTGATGAACATAAACTCTTTTGGCGGCAAGCTGAACTCACGAGACTGCATAGCGCTACCTGAGCTTTCCATGAGTCGCTTATGTAAGTTGCTATTGGCCCAGTGGTAAAAGCCGTGCTCATCTATAAAGCTGCTGGCTTTATTCTGTGGCAGGTTAGGGTCTCTAAATGGTTCTGTGGCCAATAAGAATACCTCGGCCATATTGCTCTTAACTTCAGTGCTCATGCCGTCAAAGAAATGATAACCTTGCATGGCATCAATCATTTGCTGCTTGTCATAATTAAAACCAGCTAACATAAGATTGCGGGCGATTTTTAATAAATGATCATCAAACTGACGCATCGCTCCGAAGTCTAATAAGATAAGCTTATCTTTGCCGTTAGGCTTATCTGCAGGCTCTGAGCGAATTAAGTAGTTACCAAAGTTCGGGTCAGTTTGCATTTCTCCCCAAACAAAGATTTCATTAAGCATGATGTCAATTGCCGCTTTACCTAAAGCATCACGGCGGCGCTGTGGTAACTCTTTAAGATTGGCGCTGGTAACGGGTACACCTTCCTCAAAGCTTAAGCACAACAGTCTTTGAGTTGAATAAGCTTCAAAAACTCTAGGTACTACGTAGCGCTCATCGTCTTTTAGACGCTCATAAAAGCGAATGGTGGTTTGGGCTTCAGCAAAATAGTCTACTTCAACTTTCAATAGGTCGCTGATTTCATTAAACCACTCATCTAAGGCTTTGGTTTGCGGAACAGCATTGGTAACTTTTAATAAGTGCTTGAATAAACTTAAGTCAGAATCAATGGCGTCTGCAACACCAGGATACTGAACTTTTAGTACCACCTGCTGGCCAGTAGCTTTAATGGTAGCGCGATGCACTTGTGCTAAAGACGCGGTACCGATAGGGGTGTGCGAGACTTCCAGTTCATCTAAACGGTTGCCCAGTTGTTGGCGCAATACCGACTCTACCACTGGCCAAGATAAGCTGGCTGTGCTGTCATTTAAGCGATGTAGAGCTTCGGTAATCTCAGGATGTAAAAAGTGCTCACCGTATAAAGCCAACATTTGACCAATCTTAACGACAGAGCCTTTTAGTTTGCCCAACTCATCTGCTAAGTAGGCAGCTTGCTCTTTCATAAACTCTTGGTTGCGAGAGGCTCTTTCTTCTTTACTTAAAAACAGACCGCTAAAGCTATTACCTGCCCAACGTCTTCCTAAGTTTAAAGAGGTCTTAGCTATAGAAAGGCGGCGGTCTAAACTAGAGGTTTTAAGTTCGCTCATCTCATTGGCTAAGCGGCTTCTAGGTAAGTCTGTATGTGGCGGTGTTGAAGAAGATGAATTTGACATGTTTTAACCATATTGAAAAACAAAAGCTGTGTTATGGCAGTGTTGCCAAGGCAGCAGCTGTATAAGTAATTAGGGTAGGTACGAATATCCTGAAAGGTATTAACTTATAATTATCTGAACCGTACCAGTTAATACTACCTTGTCGACCTAATCTCTAGAGTAACATTGTTATTCTTTTGACGCACTGACCTGAGAGTTTTAATAACAAACCTAATAAAAAATAAGCTAGGTCTTAACCGTAACTAAGCATTAAATTAACAAGCATTAAATTAAATAGGTATTAAGATATTAAGACTAGGTATCTACTATATCAATGGGGCTTATTACCAACAAAGCAATGGTAAAAACCCAGCCCCATGATTTATTTCACAATAAAGCCAATTAATTACAGCAGGCGTTGTTAGTCACGATTAAGGGCTCTATAACCGATATCACGGCGGTAATGAGCACCCTCAAATTGAATAGAGGCGGTCACTTTTAACGCTTCTTGTTGAGCGTCGCCAATAGTGTCCCCTAAAGCGGTAACACAAAGCACACGGCCTCCATTTGTAACCACATGCTCACCTTCTTGCTTGGTGCCGGCATGGAATACTTTAGTGGTTTCGCTGCTTTGTAGCTCTCGAAGGCCAGTAATCACATCGCCTTTAGAAGAAGTCTCTGGGTAGCCTTTAGAAGCTAGGACGATACCTAAGGCGGCACGCTCATCCCATTCTGCAGTGTTAGGCAGCTTGCCAGCCACCCCTTGTTGGATAAGTTTGACCAGTGAGCTTTTTAAGCGCATTAAGATAGGCTGAGTTTCAGGGTCACCAAATCGGCAGTTGAACTCAATGACGTAAGGGTCATTTTTGTCATCGATCATAAGGCCGGCATATAAGAAGCCAGTGTAAGGGTGGCCTGCCTCTTTCATAGCATCAACCACAGGCTGAATGACTTGATCGATAACTTTTTGATGAACCTCTGGGGTAACAACAGGGGCTGGCGAGTAAGCACCCATACCGCCAGTGTTTGGACCCGTATCGCCTTCGCCCACACGTTTGTGGTCTTGGCTGGTGGCCATAGGTAGAATATTTTCGCCATCAATCATACAGATAAAGCTGGCTTCTTCACCTTGTAGGAACTGCTCAATAACCACACGGCTACCGGCATCGCCAAACTTATTATCTCCAAGCATGTCTTCAATGGCTTCATGCGCTTGTTCAATGGTTTCAGCAACAATAACGCCTTTACCTGCTGCAAGCCCATCTGCTTTGACAACAATAGGCGCACCATTTTCATTGATATAAGCTTTGGCTGCCTCTATGTCAGTAAACGCCTCATATTTTGCAGTTGGGATATTGTTGGCTTGCATAAACTCTTTGGCAAAAGTCTTAGAACCTTCAAGCTGAGCACAATATTGAGTCGGACCCCAAGTTGCGATATTTGCTTTGTTGCAGTCGTCAACTAAGCCGGCTACTAATGGCGCTTCTGGGCCGACAATAATAAGCTCAACTGCGTTTTGCTGACAAAAAGCGATAACCGCTTGGTGATCTGTGGTATCAAGGTCAATATTTTCACATTTTGGTTCAAGGGCTGTACCAGCGTTGCCATTGGCCACATAGACTGTGGAGACATCTGCGTCTTTTGCACATTGCCATGCCAGTGCGTGTTCACGACCGCCAGAACCAATAATTAAAATATTCATATATATCCTTGTTAACTTAATGAGGTATGGTTATTAATGGGAAAATATTTACACAATAGGCCAGCTTATATTGGCGATATAAAAAGGCGCAACATAAACTGGCCCACAGTATATGGGATAATTACACTCATTTTATCAAAATCTAGGCGTTAGGGGCAGGTTTGTTAGCCCTCAAAGCTATTATTACGTATAAATAAGGATAAACCTCTTAAAAAATGGGATTTGGTTTATTATTGATGATTTTTTTGAATTATTTTTACTTGAGGAGAGGCATTATGGCCAAAGTTTTAATTTTGATTGGGGTGGTTTTGGTGGTATTAGGCCTGATATGGAGTGCTTTTCCTGGGGCTTTTTCTTGGATAGGTAAGCTGCCTGGGGATATTCGTTATGAATCTGGGAACACCCGAGTTTATTTTCCAATCGTCACTATGATAGTGGTGAGTGTGGTACTAAGTATTTTACTCAACTTGTTTCGCCGTTAAGCGGACAATCTAGCTTCACCGTTAATAAAATCTCAGGATTTATACAGGCTATTAACGTCAATAAAGTAATGAATTGAATTTACATATTCTGGTTAAGCATGGCTTTTGTTTGGATAAGTTGATGTCATAAACAGTGCAGTATGCTATATTATTGCGCTTTGTAAAATTCATTACAGTCGCACTTAGACTGTGTTTGTCTCCTAACTTCAGTGTAACTTCAAAAGCTGTAAACCGTTATTCAAGATGACTGCCATGAGCGATATGATTGTTCTAGATCAAGTATATAAAAAATTCCAGACTCAAAAGGATGGTAAAACCTATTGGTTTACTGCTGTTGAGCCTATCTCATTGACTGTAAAACAAGGAGAAATCTTTGGTTTGATGGGATATTCCGGGGCAGGGAAGTCGACTTTATTACGCTTAATGAATTTACTTGAACGTCCTGATGGGGGCACGGTTACTATCGATGGCGAAGTGCTGACTGATATGAACCCCAAGCAGTTGCGAGTCGCTCGTCATAACGTGGGTATGATTTTTCAGCAGTTTAACTTGATGTCTAACAGAACTGTTTTTGAAAACGTGGCATTTAACTTAAAGGTTTCAGGCTATGCCAAAGATAATATCTATGGCCGAGTTATGGAGTGCTTGGAGATTGTTAATCTAACCGATCGTGCCAATCATTATCCTGCTCAGCTGTCTGGCGGTCAAAAGCAGCGCGTTGGTATTGCTCGTGCTATTGCTCCAAATCCAAAAGTACTACTGGCTGATGAGCCAACCAGTGCCTTAGATCCTTCGACCACCCGTACGTTACTGGCTACCTTAAAAGAAGTGAACGAGAAGTTGGGTGTGACCATTGTCATCGTGACTCATGAAATGAGCGTTATTCGTCGTATTTGTAATCGAGCCGCTTTATTGCATGAAGGTCATCTACTCGAGGTGGCGGATATTACTGATGGTCAAATTATAGCCACCACTGAAGTGGGTCGCGGCTTGGTTCAGGAGGATTAATAAATGCTAGCAATGAGTTTTAACGATGCCACAGCCCGTCTTTGGGAGCTGCGTAGTGAAATCTGGCAAGCAACGATTGATACCTTTGTTATGCTGGGTATATCAACCACAGCGGCGATTATTATCGGTGGCTTCTTTGGGGTGTTTTTATTTTTAACCAGTGATAAGCAGTTACTGCAAAATAAGACCTTTTATGCGTTACTGGGCGGTGTCACCAACTTCATGCGCGCCTTCCCCTTCGTTATCCTAATGATTGCGATGACTCCCTTTACCAAGTCCTTAATTGGTACCAGTATTGGTCCCATTGCGGCATCGCTAGTATTGGCGCTGGCAGGTTCGTTTTATTTTGCTCGTTTAGTTGAGCAAAACTTGAGAGAAGTGCCACGCGGCATTGTTGAGGCTACTGAGTCTATGGGGGCAAGTCCTTTTACTATTATCAAGGTTTTGCTAACAGAAGCCCGTTCAGGTCTGGTGCTATCAGTGACCATACTGTGTATTAGCTTGCTGTCTTATTCAGCTGCAGCTGGTATGATTGGTGGCGGTGGTCTTGGTGACTTAGCCATTCGTTATGGCTACTACCGTTATCAAACTGAAGTGATGATCTTCATTGTGATTATGCTTTCAGTTATGGTAATTGGCATCCAGGGAATTGGTAACTTATTAGCGGCCAAATTGGATAAGCGTTAAGGCTAAGTTTTTGATAAAGACGACTTAGTCAACACAGTCTTAATGAATTTAATTCATAAGTAGTGCCAAAAGTTTCATGTAGAAATGCGTAGTTATCGGTTAGAATGTGAGTCACACACTACAGCAACAATCGTTAAGTCTGTGGTAACATTTTAACTTTCAAATAACTTTTAACAAAAATGCTTTGTTAAAAACACCTTCTTATTTAAAGGATTGATCCATGAAGATAGCTGAAATTCGTAAGCAAGTTTTTGCCGCAGCCGCCATAGCCGGTATCTCAGGCCTAGCATTAGTAGGTTGTAGTAACAGTGCTGACCAAGACGCAGCCAATGCTGATGCTGCCGCCGGTACTGCTGAAGAGAAAACGACCATCGTAATCGGTACCACTGAAGGTGACTTCGCCGATATGGTTCGCGATCAAGTTAAAGGTGAGCTTGAGGCACAAGGTTACACGGTTAAGCTGACGACTTTCACTGACTATGTTCGTCCTAACTTAGCTTTGGCTGAGGGTGACTTGGATATCAATATTTTCCAACACAAGCCTTACTTAGATACTTTTAAAGCAGAAAACAACTTAGAATTAGTTGAAGTTTTCCAAGTACCAACTGCACCATTAGGCGTATATAGTGGCAAGAAGAAGTCATTGGAAGAAGCTTATGATGGTATGAAAGTATCTGCTCCTAACGATCCAAGTAACTTCGCTCGTGCGTTGGTAATGATGGATGATTTGGGTTGGATTACTTTAAAAGACAACGTGGATCCATTAACAGCGTCTAAGTCTGATATCGCTACTAATCCAAAAAATATCGATATCATTGAGCTAGAAGCAGCTCAGTTACCTCGTGCTCGTGATGATGTTGATTTTGCTATCATCAACGGTAACTATGCTACCGACTCTGGTATTAAGCTAACAGAAGCTTTATTCCAAGAAGCCAGCTTCGCGTATGTTAACTGGTCAGCGGTTAAAGCTGCAGATAAAGAAGCAAAATGGGTTAAAGATGTGACCGATGCTTATAACTCAGAGAGCTTCAAAACTTATGCTCACAAATCATTCCCAGGCTATAAATACCCAAAAATTTGGGGTGAAGGCCAAGAAGAAGCAGAAGCTAAATAATCTGCTGTCATAAACTTTGAGGGTGGCTGTTTGGGCTACTGTTAAAGATAATATAAAAAACCTGTTATCTGTAAGGCTTAAGGTCTGATAGGTAGCAGGTTTTTTTATATTTGTTTATTGCTCTTTTTTGACCCAGCTAACCCTTCGTTAGGTTAACCAATCTGTAAATTAACATCGAGATATAGGCAGATATTTGGTAAACTTAAAGCCTAACTTTGATTACCCTCTTTGTACACCTATTGTTTTCTTGCTTTTGCTGTCTTAAACACTTGTTTTCTTAAATTAGAAAAAACAACTTGGGCTCAACAATTATGAGCTCTAAAACTGAAAAATGATAATTCTATGACTGCTGCATACCAAGCTCCTGCTAACCCAATGACTCCATCACCTAAGGGAGTAGATAGTGCTGTGCCAGCTTTGTTAGTTCAACAGCGACACATATTGGGCATGATGGGATTAGATATTTGGGTGCAGCGTGATCGCGCTACTAGCACAGTAGACTATGACGCTGTGGTTGAGCAGCACAATCAGAGGGTTAATGATCAAGCCAGCCAAAGCCGCCAACATATGGGGCAAGCTGTGGTTAGTGAAGCTCCACTAGCGGTTGATCATAATGGACAGGCGTCAAAACCTGCTACCGCTGCAGTAACAGAGGCTCCAGTTATAAGCCGGCCAGATATAAGCCGATCAGATATAGACCGTCCCGTTGTTGAAACAGGAAATTTAACGGCCAATCCGATACAGGCTTTAAAACAAAAGCTCGATGTCTCTGAAGGGCAGAGTACTCAAGCGAAGGTCAGCCTAGCGGATAGCTTAGAGCAGGTGGCCCCCTTTGAAATTGTGGGGGTAAGCTTTAAAGACTGGGTATTAATAGCAGATGCTGAGACATTCAAGCAGCCACAGCAATTAGCCCTTTGGGAAAATATACTTAGTGCCTTATCGCTAAGCCCACAAGTGCTTAAATTCCCTATTTGTCCGGGTATTAGTGATAAAGAGTCGGCCAATGCTAGTGTGGCAGGATTTATATTTTGCTTGGCTAAAAGAAATGATGTCAAAGTGGGTGCGCTCACTGAAATGCCCAAAAGCTTGAGCCATCCACAGCTTGTGACTCTGCCTTATCTGGCGGATATGCTACAAAATAGTGACCTAAAAAAACAACTGTGGCAAACGCTCAATCAAAAGTAACCTCATTCCCCTTATGAATAAATGCTGAGTCAGTTAACAGTGTTTATCGCTTTGGTAATTGTATTATACTTATGCAGTTAACCTAAAAATGCTGTATCCCCACCCACCTTATTGTTTTGTAGGATAATTATGAATCAAGCAACTGCAGCCACTAATTTAAAACAAGAAACTCCTGTTAATCGTTTGCATAACTTTTGTGCCGGTCCGGCCTCTTTACCTACAGAGGTATTGCTAAAAGCACAAGCTGAGATGTTAGACTGGGAGGGTAAGGGCGTCTCTATCATGGAGATGAGTCACCGTAGTTCAGACTATGTAAAAGTGGCACAAGAAGCGGAACAAAGCTTACGCCGCTTAATGCAGATTCCTGATAATTACAAAGTGCTTTTCTTACAAGGTGGTGCAACACTTCAATTCTCTGCTATTCCGTTAAACCTACTGGGTAACCAAGATGGTAAAGGCAAAGCAGATTATTTGACCACAGGTGCTTGGTCAGGCAAAGCAATTAAAGAGGCCAAACGTTATGCTCAGTTAGGGCTGGGTGAAGTTAACGAGGTGGCTTCTAGCAAAGACTCAAACTTTACTACAGTACCAGAACAAAGTGAGTGGCAGCTAACTGAAGGCGCTGAATATTTTCATTACTGTGCTAACGAAACCATTCATGGGGTGCAAATTTTTCAGCCGCCTCAAGTTGATGCTCCGTTAGTTGCAGATATGTCTTCATGTATCTTATCAGAGCCTATCGATGTTTCTAAGTTTGGCTTGATTTATGCCGGTGCCCAAAAGAACATTGGTCCCGCAGGCCTAGTTATCGTTATTATCCGTGAAGACTTAATTGGTAAAGCCAGTGAATGGTGCCCAGCTTTGTTAGACTATGCGAATCAGGCTAATAAAGACTCTATGTTAAACACGCCAGCGACTTACTCTTGGTATCTTGCTGGTCTGGTGTTTGAATGGTTAGAGCAACAAGGCGGCTTAGAAGCTATTGCAAAAATTAACCGTCAAAAAGCTGAGCTACTGTATAAAACCATCGATGACAGTGAGTTTTATATTAACAATGTAGACTCTCAGTATCGCTCAATCATGAACGTACCTTTCACGCTAAAAGACAGTAGCCTAGATGCCCAGTTCTTAGCAGAAGCTGAGCAAGCCGGTTTACTAAACTTAAAAGGGCATCGTGATGTCGGCGGTATGCGTGCTAGTATTTATAACGCTGTGAGTCTTGAGTCGGTACAAGCCTTGTGTGACTTTATGATTGAGTTTGCTAACAAGCAGGCTTAAGTTTTAATGGGTACTGATTAAATAAAAGTCATGCTATAAGCTAAAGGATAGGTGAGCTGTGCTAGGAATTAAACTGACCAAAGGAGGGGTAAATGCAGATTAAGCTGTTTTTTAAAAAACAGAATGCTTTTTTTGCTTCGATTTTATTGAGTGCCCTGCTGCTCAGTTTGACTCCTAGCGTCCATGCTGCTTCTATTACTGTGACAGCCCTTGGTCACAATAGTGAGGCGCGCTATATCAATGCGCCTTACTTGCCTTATGCTAACCCCAACGCCCCTAAAGGCGGCATGCTTTCTCAAGCGGCGATGGGGACCTTTAACAGTGCCAACCCTTGGATGACCACAGGGGTATCTATGAGCGGTACGGACTATCTTTACGATACCTTGTTGGCAGGCTCGTTAAGCGAGTCATTTGTTATGTATCCGCAGTTGGCTGAAAAAATCACCTACGATCCTGATGATACCAGTTGGATTATTTATCATATTAATCCTAAAGCCAAGTTTTGGGATGGCAGTGCTGTTACCAGCGAGGATGTTCAGGCCACTTATGAGGCCTATTTAAATAAAGGATTGATGCAATTACGCAGCTATTTGGCAGCTATTGATAAGGTAGAAGTCATAGATAAGCGCCGAGTAAAATTTCATTTTAAATCATCAGAAAATAAAGAGATTTTATTGACGGTGGGGCAGTTTCCCATCTTTAAGAAAGCTTCGGTTGAAAAAGACTTTGAAAAGCTATCGCTGACGCCATTGATGGGCAGTGGCCCTTACCAGTTGCATCACGTGGAGCAAGGCCGCAGTGTGACTTATAAGCGTGATCCTAACTACTGGGGTCAACAACTTATGGTCAATAAAGGTCGGTTTAACTTCGACTATATTAAATACATATACTATGGCAGTGATGAAATTGCTCTAGAAGGATTTAAAGTAGGGCAGTATCACTTTCGTCAAGAAAGCTCGGCGAGAAAATGGACAACAGCGTATGATTTTGCTGCTGCCCGAGCCGGATTAATAAAAAAAGAAGCCATTGTGACCAAAAATCCTGTGATGATGCAGGCTTTGGTGATGAATCTTCGTAAAAATATCTTCTCTGATATACGTGTTCGTCAAGCAATGACTGATGCTTTCGACTTTGAGCTTATGAACAAGACCTTGTTCTATGATCAATATGAGCGTTTAGAAAGCTATTTTCACGGCTCGGAGCTTGCGGCTACCGGAACGCCAGATGATGAAGAGTATCAGGTATTAAAGCCTTTATTACCTAAGCTTGAGCCTATTCAAAGACAAGCTGCTGTGGCTAAGTGGCAACTTGCTAAGTCAGATGGCAAAGGCTACCATCGACAAGCTTTATTAAATGCCAGACAAAAACTGCTGGAAGCGGGCTTTTACTATCAAGATATGAAGCTGTATCAAGCCAATGGCAAGCCAGCTAGGTTTGAAATCTTAATCACTGATGAAAAAATAAGCCGAGTGTTATTGCCTTATGTGCGAAACCTAAAGAAATTAGGGTTTGAAGTCTCAATTCGTCAGGTTGATACCTCTCAGTATCTAGAACGGTTAAGACGATTTGACTACGACATGATAGTGGCTGGCTTTCCACAAAGTACCTCACCAGGTTCTGAACAAAGCTATATGTGGGGTAGTGCTGCCGCCGATGAGCAGGGCAACCAAAATTATAGTGGTATAAAAAACGAAGCCATTGATACTGTGATAGACAAGCTTATTAAAGCTGAGAACAGAGAAGAGATTGTGCTTTATACTAGGGTATTAGACCGTTTGTTAAGGGCTGGATATTACATGGTGCCTATGTATGGTACTACCAGCACCCGAGTGGTCTACTGGGATAAATATCGCCACCAAAAGACCCTACCAGATAATGCGGTCGGTATTGATTATTGGTGGGTGGATAAATCCGCTGAGTCGATTATTACTAAATATCTCAAATGATGACACCAGGCATGACCTATGGCATTCTTGTGTAAATAGTAGAAGTCACTATCCTTCACATTATAAGAGTTTGCATCAAAAAATATATTTTAAACAATAGGAAGTTCCATGAGCTTAATTATTACGCCTATACCCGCCTTTAATGATAACTATATATGGGCGTTGGTAAACGATAAAAATAAACAAGCCATCATTATTGATCCAGGCCAAGCAGAGCCTGTTGCTGAATATTTAGAACAGTATCAACTTGAGCTGACAGCCATTTGGGTGACGCATCATCATCATGATCATGTGGGTGGAATAGCCGAGCTACGTGAACTGTATCCTATGACTCATGTGGTAGCCGCCTCTGATCATGGAGTAAGTCCCGATCAGGTGGTTAAAGAGGGCAGCTCAGTGAGTGCTTGGGGATATACAGCGCAGGTATGGGCTGTTCCTGGGCATACCGCCTCACATTTGGCTTATGTATTAACCAATGAAGATGTGAAGCAAGTATTCTGTGGTGACACCTTATTTAGTGCAGGCTGTGGCCGAGTGTTTACAGGCACTATGGAGCAGCTGTATGAAAGCTTGAAGCGACTTAATAAGCTGCCTGAAAACACCTTGTTTTATCCCGCCCATGAGTATACGGCCTCAAACTTAAGATTTGGCTTATCTATTGAGCCAGATAATCAGGTAATGCAACAAACCTTATCAGAAGTTGAAGCTCTAAATGAGCAGGGTAAACCTTCTTTACCAGTCACATTAGGGCATGAAAGACAGGTTAACGTGTTCTTGCGTAGTGAAGAGCTGACCGTAATTGATGGGGTTCAACAACAGGTAGAGCTATCAGATACCAAACCATTAACTGTATTTAGCGCATTAAGAACCTTAAAAGACACTTTCTAACTCAACGGACTTGATTGGAACTCTCATGATAAGCAGTAATAAATAAGGATAGGCTCATGGGTCGTTATATTTTAAAACGGTTATTGCTTATCATACCCACTTTATTTCTCATTCTTTTGACCAATTTCATCTTGGTTCAGGCCGCACCAGGAGGTCCGGTTGAGCAGCAAATAGCACAAATTGAGCTGGCTCAAAATAAAGGAGAAGTTGCTGGGGCATCAATGGGAGGCGGGAGCATCCTTTCAGAAGGCGGCTATAGAGGTTCGCGCGGTCTGTCTGAAGAGATGGTAGAGGCCATTAAGGCCCAATACGGCTTTGATAAGCCGGCCCCTGAGCGCTTTTGGATTATGCTAAAAAACTATGCCGTACTAGATTTTGGTACGTCGTTTTTTAAGGGTAAGCCGGTTACTGAGTTGATTGTAGAAAAACTGCCAGTTTCTATTTCTCTTGGTCTTTGGAGCACTTTGCTCATCTATCTTATTGCCATACCCTTAGGTATTTATAAGGCCATGCATCATGGTTCTGGTATGGATAAGTTGACTGCGGTTATGCTAGCAGTGGGTCATGCCATACCCATATTTGTGTTTGGTGTTATTTTACTGGTGCTGTTTGCAGGGGGAAGCTACTGGCAAATTTTCCCGTTACAGGGTCTGGTTTCAGAGAACTTTGATCAACTAAGCCCATTGGCCAAAATCAAAGACTATTTTTGGCATTTAGCCTTACCACTGACGGCAAGTACCATTGGCGGCTTTGCAGCACTGACTTATTTAACCAAATTTAGCTTCATTGAAGAGTTGTCCAAACAATATGTGCTGACCGCGCGTGCTAAAGGCTTGAGTAATCATCAAGTACTGTATGGTCATGTGTTTAGAAATGCCATGCTCATTGTTATTGCTGGCGTTCCTGCAGCTATTGTTAGTATATTTTTTACCGGTAACTTCTTAATAGAGATTATATTTAAGTTGGATGGCTTGGGGCTACTTGGCTTTGAAGCCATTGTGCAGCGAGATTATCCAGTGATATTTGGCACTTTATTTATCTTTACCTTGGTGGGTCTGTTATTACAGCTTATTAGTGATATAAGTTACCATCTCATTGACCCACGTATTGACTTCGAGGGACGCTAAGATGAGTAAAGATAAGCCATTGCTTAATCCAATATGGCAGGCAAGACTCAATCGCTTTAAGCAAAATAGACTCGGAGTGATTGCTCTAATCTTGTTTTGCCTGATCTCTTTGATTTGTCTAGGCGCTAACTTTGTGGCCAATGATAAGCCGCTGGTGGTTAAGTATGAGGACACTCTTTATTTCCCTGTAGTTAAAGCTTATCCCGAGACAACCTTTGGCGGAGTATTTGAGACAGAAGCTGACTACAAAGACCCAGCGGTGAAGGAGTTGATTGAGCAAAAAGGCTTTATGATAATGCCGCTCATTGAGTTTGCAGATCAGACCGCCAGTGTTGAATTGGAGCAGCCTTATCCAGCACCGCCTAATGCCAGTAATTGGTTAGGAACGGATGACACGGGTAGGGATGTGCTGGCTCGAATCCTTTATGGTATGCGGGTCTCTTTAATATTTGGTTTGGCGTTAACGCTTGCAGGGTCATTGATAGGTATCATCGTTGGGGCAGTGCAAGGTTATTATGGTGGTTGGCCAGACTTAATTGGTCAGAGATTTATGGAAGTTTGGGCGGGTTTGCCTCAGCTGTTTATGATCATTATCTTGGTCAGCTTATTTAACCCGAGTGTTTGGGTGTTATTTGCTTTAATGCTGCTGTTTGGTTGGATGAGTTTGGTAGGTCTGGTTCGTGCAGAGTTTCTAAGAGCGCGCAACTTTGATTATGTGAGAGCAGCACGCAATTTAGGAGCCTATGATACCAAGATTATGCTGCGCCATATTCTGCCTAATGCACTGGCCTCAAGTTTGTCCCAGCTGCCTTTTATCTTAACAGCCAATATCGTAGCCTTAACCTCTCTTGATTTCTTGGGCTATGGATTGCCCCCAGGCTCTCCTTCTTTAGGGGAGCTGATGAACCAAGGTAAAGATAATTTAGATGCCCCTTGGTTGGCGTTATCTGCCTTTTTTAGCTTAACCCTGGTGTTATCCCTGCTGATATTCGTCGGAGAAGCGCTCAGAGATGCGTTTGATCCAAGGCGCTAGTGAGTAGCTATGTGGTGGCTATAAAGCCTAGAGCAAAAAAGGTTCTTATTGTGATGAACTGAACCCCATAAGTTGGACACAACTTATGGGGTATTTTTATGCGTTACGACCTAGACTTTAAGATAAAAGTCATAGCATACTATAGGCAAGGA
>NZ_FUGD01000135.1 GCF_900162815.1 Psychrobacter pasteurii
GGTTTTCATATGCTTAGTATCGCAAGATTAATTTTAGCTTACAACCCTTTAACGACTTCTTACGACAGTGTGTGTCGCCTTATATCCACCCCCTGAAGTAGGTGGTTTTACGGTGACCGGTGATAAATTCATCTAAGTGCTACTTTCCATCACAATTTCACTGGTCAGTCCCGTTATCTTATCTAGATAATGCTATAATTTGCCAGTTTTTTTGAAACCTTAAAAACCAGATTAAAAATATTTTAATATACACAGGTATTGAGATTACATGGCAAAAAGTAAACTGTTTCGCTCGACTATGATTGTCAGCTCAATGACCATGCTCTCACGTATATTGGGCCTTGTGCGTGATATGGTGTTGATGGGTGTGTTTGGGGCCGGCGGTCTCATGGATGCTTTCTTAGTCGCCTTCAAAATCCCCAACTTCCTACGCCGTCTATTTGCTGAAGGTGCCTTTAGCCAGGCTTTCGTTCCTGTTTTGTCTGAGTACAAAGAGCGTTTTAGCCTCCAAGAAGTACAGATTTTAATCAGCCGCACCTCAGGGGCCTTGCTGATGATCTTATCTATGCTGACGGTCGTGGTTATGCTCGCCTCGCCTTGGGTTATCACCCTATTTGCACCGGGCTTTGCTGATGATCCTGAGAAGTTTAACACGGCAAGTGAGCTATTACGGTTAACTTTCCCCTACTTATTATTCATCTCTATGACGGCGTTTGCAGGCAGTATTTTGCAAAGCTATGGCCGCTTTGCTGCTCCTGCAGTGGCTCCCGTTTTACTCAACCTAAGTATGATTGCCGGGGCGTTAATTTTTTCGCCTATGTTTGATAAACCTATTATGGCACTGGGCTACGCCGTTGCTATAGCAGGTCTATTACAATTCTTTATCCAGCTACCTCAGTTATATATGCAAAAGCTGCTGGTTAAACCGAAGGTTGATTTTCAGCATGAAGGCGTGCGCCGTATCTTAAAGCTGATGTTGCCGGCCATTTTTGGGGTGTCAGTTACTCAGATTAACTTGCTTTTAAATACCGTATTGGCCTCTTTAATGATGACCGGTTCGGTATCTTGGCTGTATGCCGCAGAGCGTTTAACTGAGCTGCCTTTAGGCTTGATTGGGGTGGCTATCGGTACGGTTATCTTACCTAGTTTATCAACCAGTGAAGCCAAAAAAGATGATGTCAGCTTCCGCAAGACCTTAGACTGGGCTGCACGATTAATTATTGTTGTGGGAATGCCTGCGGCTTGTGCGCTATTTGTCCTGTCTGATGTACTAATGCAGACCTTATTTATGCGTGGAGAGTTCGCTCTTGAAGACGCTAATATGAGTGGTTTTGCGCTGCGTAGTATGGCTGGTGGCATCTTAGGCTTCATGCTAATTAAGATTTTTGCGCCAGCTTTCTTTGCCCGTCAAGATACCAAAACGCCGGTTAAGATCGGTATTATCACCGTTATTGCTAACATGATATTTAGCTTGGTCTTCGTGGGTATTTTCTACTACTTTAAGCTGCCATTGCATGGTGGATTGGCTTTAGCAACCACGGCTGCTTCATTCGTTAACGCTGGTTTATTGTATTACTTACTCCACAAGCGTGACTTATTTCGCTTCGGTCCACAATGGAAAAAACTGTTTGCTCAGTTTGGTGTCTCTAGTGCAGTAATGGTGGCCTCGTTATACTTCATGCTGCCTTACTTCCCAACTCACGAAACTCAGTGGCATCGTGTCTTTGCGTTATTGCTAATCTGTGCTGTGGGCGCTATCGTATACGGCGTAGTTTTACTGGCTTCAGGCTTCCGTCCTCGTCAGCTAAAACACGGCTAATCAACGCAGAACTGTATTGCTTATAATCAAAAACACCAGCCGATTGGCTGGTGTTTTTTTAGACTCTGTTTATATTGTCGACATAAAAAAACCAACGCAACCCATATAAGGAGTGCAGTGGTTTTTTTATCGCTTAATTAACTAAATACTAACTAAGCTGCATCTAACAATTCGTAATTTAAAAAATTACTCAGCGTCAGTTTTCTTAGCCTTGCTACGGCCACCAAACGCGCCAAAGCGTTTGTTGAAGCTAGCAACACGACCTTCGTTAGAAGTTTTACGTTGCTCGCCAGTGTAGAAAGGATGTGAAGCGCTAGAAATATCTAGTGGGTAGTAAGGATATTCTTTACCTTCATACTCACGAGTAGCTTTAGTTTTAGCAGTTGAACGAGTTAAGAAGTACACGTCAGCGTTAGTGTCGTGGAATAAAACTTCTTGGTATTCTGGGTGGATATCTTTACGCATAATAAATTCTCTCTATGTCCGATATACAGCAGGGCTGTACGTAACTGAGGCACCAAACGCATTAGTAGTTAGCCATCATGTCACTGGCTCATTCCAGCACATAACACCAATTACCTGCTATTCTAGCCTTCCTCAGCGGGAAGTTAAGGCGAAGATTTTACAGTTTAATAGCGCTTGTTGCAAGTTATTAATCTCACAACAAACGCTATTATCCGTAGTAAACAGCCTAATAATAAACCATAGCAACGCTTACAAATTATTTCTTATCTTGTTGTTTTTTATCTTGCTCAGACTCTGATTCTTCTGTTTCAGGCTGCTTTTCTTCAGTTGCTTTTTCAGTTGAGCTGTCTTTGGCTGATTCTTCTTTACTAGCCTCTTGTTTTTCAGAAGCTTTTTTATCGTCTTCAGCTTTCTTCTGTTCAGATTGCTCTGGCTCTTTTTTATCAGCAGTTTCTGACGGTTGTGCTTTGTCTTCTTCACTGCTTGGTTTATCTTTTTCTTTGTCATCTGACTGAGAAGCTTGCTCTTCTTGCTTCGAGCTTACTTCATCCGTTAGGGCTTGTTTTGCTACGATAGGCTCTGGACCAAAAGTTGCTTTTGCCACACCAATAACCTGATCAATCAAATGACTGTTATAGTGAACCGTAGTCGCCACTGACACTAAAGGTAGGAATCTACCTATCCAGTTTAGGTTAATGTTGTCCATATCAAAGTTAAATTGCTCTGCTAATTTATCTACTTGCTGAGCATAAAACTGAACGTTTGGATTTACCACACCTAAACCTTTGGTTAGCTCACTGCGTAAACCATTGTTGTCAGAGCTAGCAATCAAACCTTTGGTCACCCCAAGTGCGGCTAAGATGGTCTGCTTTTCTTGCATTTTACTAAGATCAGCACTGCCCAATACGGCATAGGCCATTTTAACGCCTTGCTTGCCGGTTAGCGGTTTGTCATACACTGTGGCCAGCTGATATACCGTACGCAATGACACCAATAATAACCATAAAGTATCCGCTAACATACCTGGCAGACCAGCCAAACCAGTAACACCCCCTATTGTTGCTAAAGCGCGGTTTTGGTTGGCAATATCACGGGCCAAGGCATTACGCTCTTGATCCGTTAAACCTTGAACGCCCTCAAAACGCTGCTCACGAGGTAAATCAACTTCGCTCCAAGTAGCTGCTAACTTGGCCACTTGTGAGAACACCCCATCAGAAGCTTTTTGAAAAATGCTGTCTGGCACGACTTTTTTAGCATACTTGCTGTAAGTGGTAAAACGAGAGCCTAACAACTGCTGTGAGGTCTTTAGCGTTTGCTGGCTTAATAAGTTATTAACACTGTTGTCTTTATATCCTGATAAGTCCACCGCTTTGAACTGACTGGCTTTACCTGATTTAGCATTTAGACTGTCTAGCAGTGATCCAAAACGCTCTAAACCATTGCGCGCTACGTGACCTACGGCATCAACGCCATCGATAATTTTTTTACTGGTGTTAGACTTGTTTGATTTCTTAGCCATAAAAATTTCTTCCTAAAAATTTAATGAATGAATGGGGACTAAATTTTGAATTCTATTGTCTTTGTTAGTTTCTATCTTTGTTAGTTTCTTACTATTTTTTAATATTATAAGAAGTAATGAGAAGAAGTTAACCGTTCCGAAAAACTTACCTAAACCTACTCACATAGTTTTAGCGTTTTCTTCCTGCTTCATAGACGTCTGCCATTGTGATTACACTCAGGTCTTACATC
>NZ_FUGD01000116.1 GCF_900162815.1 Psychrobacter pasteurii
TGAGAACTTAACGAAAGATGAGTTCTTTGAGAAATGCCAAAGTGTGAATGATTTGGTATTCCAAACGGTGCAAAAATACGGCGGCTCGGTATCAGCAGAGCACGGTGTGGGCATGACCAAAAAGCCTTATCTAAACTACAGCCGTAGTGAGACTGAGATTGAGTATCTGAAAGAACTTAAAAAGGTGTTTGATCCTAATGGGATTATGAACCGGGGTAAGATTTTTGATGTGTAATTCGCTCTTGATAGGCGTTTAAAACAAAAAAGCCAAGCAATGCTTGGCTTTTTTATCTGATAGTAGGTCTTTGATGCCTTACAGGAGTGATAGGATTGGTAGAGTATCGAGTCTCTGATAATCATTAATAGGGAGGCTATCGCAGAAAACTATCATAAAAGGGCTTAGTTTTTGAAAATTAAGCCCCTTCTTTTTGAGCTTTAGTTAATGTTAATTTCATAACTAAATTTATCTGCTAGTCCGTATGATTCCCTGTATTCAATAGGTTCGCCCTCTAAGTTTTTAGCAATGCGGCACACCTTAACTAAATTTTCATTTTTGGTATTACCTAAATAAGGATCTACATAGTCAGTTATGAAAAATAGAGTTTCTACTGCTGATGAAACAAATTGGCCACATTGTTTATAATAAAAAGGGTAAAGAAGATTTTCGAAGTCTTTGGGCTCTAATGTTGCAAATATCTCATAACGACTCTTGGGCAGCCATATTTTCTCACTAAGTAGAACCTTATCACCAACCATGCGTGTGCGTTCTATATGAATTAGTGCTTGGGCTCTTTCTAAATTCAGCTTTGAGTTGATATCATCGTTGCCGTCTACAATAGTAATACTTTTGACAATGCCTTCTGGAGTTACATAGCAGGCATCTTTATCACGGAACTTAAAAAATCTTAATAAAGAACTATCAAAGTTTGGTTGTTTTAAAAAAGTACCTCTACCTTGTTTTTTTATTAAAATACCTTCTTCCACTAGTTTTTCGACGGCTTTGCGCACAGTTCCTACGGATACTTGATATCTATCTGCAAACTCTTGTTCGGTAGGCAAGGGAGTTTTTTCATCCCAGTTGCTATTTGTCAGTAACTTTTGAATATGTAATCGTACCTGCTCATATCTAGGTATTTTAAGGTTGCTGAAGTTTTCTATCATTTTGTCACCATAATGGAAATATTTTTATAAACTTGCTTATGCATCTTGAGTATTATTATTTCTCGAAAAGTTAACATGTGTGGGTGTTCTTCTACAATTAAAGCCATTAAAGTAAGGAAGGTTTGTGACGCTTTATATCCTAGCTGCCATCGTTGTATGTATTATTTTGGGTTATGTCACTAAAATTAATATCGGCTTATTTGCTATTGCCTTTTCCTATCTCATTGGTTGTTTTGGTATGGGGATGCAGGCCAATGAGGTGATAGAGTTATGGCCGCTTAAAATTTTCTTTGTCATTTTTGCGGTAACACTTTTTTATAATTTCCCGCTAGCTAATGGCGCTCTAGAAAAGCTTACAAGTCATTTAATATACAAGTGCCGTCATTTTCCCAGCTTACTGCCTCTAGTTATCTATTTGGTATCCACTATTATTTCTGGACTAGGAGCTGGCTATTACACGGTCATAGCGACAATGGCTCCCATGGTTTTGTCATTGTGTAAAAGGACTCACCTAAGCATTGTTATAGCCACCTTATCGATTAATTACGGTGCTTTAGCAGGTGCTAATTTTGTTACCTCTCAAAGTGGTGTTATTTTTAGGGAACTCATGCGTGGATCAGGGGTGGCGAATGATAATACTTTTACTTATGCTTTAGGAGTCTTTGTAGTTACCTTTCTGATGCCTGTTGTCTTGCTAGGTATCTATAGTTTTGTTAATACTAATGAAATTAATACGCAAGATCAGGTTGTTACTAAGCCAGAGCCCTTAGATACACAGCAAAGACAGTCCATTACACTCATTTTTATCATGGTAGCTGTTATTTTAGTCTTTCCTATTTTAAATTTACTAATGCCAGAGACCCCCGCACTTCAGTTTCTAAATCATCGTATTGATATAGGTTTTATTGCTACTATCTTTGTTCTGATTAGCTTAGTCTTAAAGCTAGGTGATGAGAGAGCCGTCATTGCTTTAATACCTTGGAACACACTTATTATGATTTGTGGTATGGGTATGTTGATTAGTCTTGGTGTCGAAATAGGGGTGGTTTATCAGTTAACTGAGTGGTTAAGTACAAATGTCCCTATTTGGATAATACCCATTTTAATCTTTGTCATTAGTGCCATTATGTCGATATTTGCAAGTACACTTGGCGTTGTGGCACCTACTTTATTTCCGATAGTCCCCCCTCTAGCTATTGCTTCAGGCTGGAGTCCTTTATTGTTATTTATTTGTATTGTTCTGGGCGCCCAAAGCTCATCACTTTCTCCTTTCTCTTCCGGGGGGAGTTTAATATTGGGAGCCTCTCAAGTAGCTGTAGATACAAAAAAGCTGTTTAATACACTATTATTGCAAGCAGTTCCTATAGGAGTAGGGGCTGGGATAATAGCTGTTATTGCTATTCAGCTTATATTATAAGCATATAATATTGTATATTCATATATACATACATATGTTTCTTGTTATTTATAAAATATTCTGTTAATTTACAAATAACAGAACTGTTACTTCAATGTATATATGTAAGTCCTTAATATCTGAGCTTTACTATTCTGTAAGCCTCAGGTTTTTGAAATCGTAGTTATTCATTAATTTTTATTGTGTAAATACACACAAGGAGTGTCGTGTGACAAAACTATCTTATTTGGCTCTTGGTCTATCCGTTATTTCTTTAACTGCCTGTAATAATTCAAGTCAAACTGCTGCAAATGAGTCAGCTGAATATACATCACCTTCGCGTCCCGAGTGTATTGCACCAGCAAAACCGGGTGGTGGATTTGATTTAACCTGTAAGCTTGCACAAGCTGGCTTAAAAGAAACAGGTATTTTAGAAGAGCCTATGCGTGTGACGTATATGCCAGGTGGCGTCGGTGCAGTTGCTTATAACAAGATTGTGGCTAATGATCGTGCTAATGATGATGCCATCATCGCATTTTCAACGGGTTCTATCCTGAACTTATCACAAGGTAAATTTGGTAAGTTTACTGAAAAAGATGTGAAGTGGTTAGCGGCTGTTGGTACAGATTATGGTGCTATTGCTGTTAATGCTGACTCACCTCTTAAAAATTTAGACGACTTAGTCGCTAAGCTAAAGTCAGATCCAAAATCAGTCAGCTTTGGCGCTGGTGGTAGTGTTGGTGGTCAAGACTGGATGCAAACTGCGATGTTAGCTAAAGCAGCTGGTGTGAATCCAAATGATATGACTTATGTCGCTATGGAAGGGGGCGGTGAAGCTATTACTGGAGTATTGGGTAATCACATTACTGTCGTTAGTGCGGGTATTGCTGAGATTATGCCGCAAGCCAGTGCAGGTAAACTACGTGTTTTAGCTGTATTCTCTGATGAGAGATTAGGTGGAACAATGGCAGATATTCCAACAGCTGTAGAGCAAGGATATGATGTAATTTGGCCGGTGGTTCGTGGTTACTATATGGGACCAGATGTAAGTCCTAACGCTTATAGCTGGTGGAAGGAGTCTTTTGATAAAGTACTTGCTGATCCAAAATTTGCTGAGATTCGTGAGCAGCAAGAGCTACTTCCATTCTCTATGACAGGTGAAGAACTACAAGAGTATGTGTATAAGCGTACTGGTGAGCTACGCGAGCTTTCTGCTGAGTATGGTCTTGTTGAAACTGAAGCCCAGTAACTCTGAATTAAATATCAAATCTAAGTAGTTATACTACTTTTTAAAGGCTGAAAAACACTCTATTTTTCAGCCTTTTTATCTGATAACTCAAGGAGTGTTCCTTATGACGATGGAACGTGTGTTTTCTGGGTTAATGGCGCTGTTTAGCTTGTTTTTAGTTTATTTAGCTATGAGTTATGTGGCTCCTATTGCTTATGACCCAATAGGTCCGAGACCTTATCCTATCTTAATCTTTTCTTTGTTAGCATTTTTGACTTTGATTATTGCATTTCGCCCAGCGCGATTTACTAAAGTAATTAATTTGGGGTATGACAATACAGTAATTAGAAACTTGGTTTTATGTGTTATTGCCTTAACTGTGTATAGCTTAATATTTGAGCCTCTAGGTTTCATTGTTTCTACCACGCTAATGTGCTTTGCTGTTGGCTTGCTATTTGCTGGTAGCCCTATTAAAAGCCTTATTTTTTCAATTGTGATCAGTATTGTCTTATATGTCTTATTTGACATGTTACTAGATGTCATACTGCCACTTGGGTTGTTATCAGGGATAATGGGATAGTAATTATGGAAACCTTAAATTTTTTGATGCATGGTTTTACGGTTGCATCCACACCTGAAAACCTGATGATAGCTTTGGTCGGTGCTTTTATTGGTACTGTAGTAGGCATGTTGCCAGGGCTAGGTCCGATTAATGGTGTAGCGATATTATTGCCCTTTGCTTTTGCGCTAGGCTTACCACCAGAGAGCGCTCTAATTCTATTATCAGCCGTTTATCTTGGTTGTGAGTATGGAGGACGTATCTCAGCGATTTTGCTTAACGTCCCAGGGTCTGCAGCAGCAGT
Organism: Psychrobacter pasteurii; assembly: GCF_900162815.1. Lineage (GTDB taxonomy): Bacteria > Pseudomonadota > Gammaproteobacteria > Pseudomonadales > Moraxellaceae > Psychrobacter > Psychrobacter pasteurii. The sequence continues at coordinate 4,649 of NZ_FUGD01000116.1, forward strand.
CATGACCTCACTCGATGGTAACCCTCTAGCTTTACAGGGAAAAGCAGGTATTGCACTATCAATATCGGCAGTGGCTTCATTCGTTGGCGCTACTATTGCAACTATTGGTGTCGTTCTATTTGCTCCTCTACTGGCTAATTGGGCAGTCTCTTTTGGTCCAGCTGAGTATTTCGTACTCATGGTATTTGCGATTACTTGCTTAAGTGGATTGGTTGGTGATCAACCTATTAAAACTGCTGTATCAGCCCTGATCGGATTGGGTCTTGCTACAGTAGGTGTTGATGCGGTTACTGGGGTTTATCGTTTTACCTTTGACTCGGTTAACCTGTCTGACGGTATCCAGTTTACAACGATTGTTATCGGCTTTTTTAGTGTTAGTGAGATTCTAATTCTGCTTGAAAGAACAACTACTGGTCAAAAAGTTGTCGAGCAAGGTAAGCGTAGCTTATTTAATCTTAAAGAACTTCTATTTAGCTTAGGAGCTATGATTCGTAGTGGCTTAATGGGCTTTGTGGTTGGTATTTTACCAGGAGCTGGGGCAACCATCGCTAGTGCTATGACTTATACGAGTGAGCGTAAAATTGCAGGTGACTCTGGAAAGTTTGGTGAAGGTGACCTTCGAGGTCTAGCTTCTCCAGAAGCTGCTAATAATGCTTCAGCCTGTGGTTCTTTCGTACCTATGTTGACTTTAGGTGTGCCTGGATCAGGGACAACGGCGGTTATGATGGGCGCTTTGACTTTATACAACATTACGCCAGGCCCACAATTATTTACTGAGCAGCCTGATATCGTATGGGGTCTGATTGCTTCTCTATTTATTTGTAACGTCATTCTGTTGGTAATGAACATTCCTTTGGTTCGCTTCTTTGCTAAATTACTTGATGTTCCAAACTATATATTGATTCCTTCTATCGCTGCTGTTAGCTTCATTGGTGTTTACTCAATTAATAGCACAACATTTGACTTAATATTTATGGTTGGTCTTGGGGTATTTGGCTATTTCTTGCGTAAGACTAACTTTCCATTATCAGCACTTATTCTAGGCTATGTACTTGGTGAACTGATGGAGGATAACTTAAGACGTGCTTTGTCTATTTCTCAAGGTGAGTTGAGCATTTTGTGGAGTAGTAATATCTCAATGGTATTGTGGTGCTTAGCAATAATGATGATATTCATGCCAATTATCCGTAGCATCTATCGTAAGCGCTATAAGAAACCTAGTGCATAATCTTAATTCTTAAATTCAATAACGGTGATTGGAAGAGTTTTCAGTCACCGTTATTATTTAGTTTTCAAAAAACTCTATAAAGTTTGGATAGATAAAATTATTCGTATACTATCTTATACGTTTCTACTTTTAAATTTAGTTTTACAACTGTATTTTAAGCTCGCCTCCTCATCAACACATTAAACCACTCAACATCCCGTCCACCTTGTTGATCAGCAGTAATCCAAGTTACATATTCAAGAGGGTGTGTCGTGGATATCTGCTGCAAGACCTCCAGGAAACGATCTTCATTCATATCACAGAAGAAGCGCTCTCCATCGTATCTTTCAGCGTTACCATGTTTAAAAGAGGCATACATAACACCACCTGATACCAGTGTGTCCAATAAGCTCGCGATCATATTTGGTAGCTCATTAAATGGTACATGGAGTAGGGATGCGCAGGCCCAAATTCCAGTAAACTGATTTTCCCAACCTTGATGTCTAATATCTTCGAACTTTAGATGCTGCCAGTTAATACTGCTTGCAGCATAGTATGCCTGATTTCGTTTAATCAGCTCTGAGCTTCCATCGATCGCCGTAACCTTCACTCCAAGCTCGTTAGAAAACCAGAAGCTATCCCTGCCAGAACCACATCCGAGATCCAAGATATGCTGAGAAACCCCAGAAGGACTAGGTAATTGGCTAGTAAACCTCTTGTATAAAACATGCATTTTAACGTTTCTTGTTTGCTTTATATAACTGTCAGCATGCTGGTTGTAGAAGTCTAAAGTAGGGCTGTCTGTCATGCTTATTTGCCTATTAAAAAGTACTGTCACCTTGCTTGGATGGTTGCCAGACATGGATGAGTCTTTGTTTAGAGAAGTCATAAGACTTTTGCAAAAATTGCTTACGCTGACTTTTTGTTCTACCAGTCTGAAGGATTAACGTTTCTCTAAGGGGATGATGGCTCTCAATTAAATACTCGTTACGCGTATTTAGTCTATCTAGCAACAGCGTAGAGGGGACTTGAGCAAACTTACCGTCATGGCCGCGATTACAATCTTGGCAAGCAAGAACGAGGTTCCATACACCATCCACATTTACTGGTTGGCAGCAGCCTGCTTCGGCAACTTGAGGTTTCAGGGTGTGCGGAAAGAAGTGGTCTACATCAGCCAGTTGAGTGTCTTGAGAAGCGATACTGATCTCTTTGAAACAATAAAAGCAGCGACCCTTCTGATAACCATTTAGAGCACCACGTGAGCTGGTAATCCCAACACGGCGATGACTTGGGTCATGAGAGAATAATTGCTTTGTTTCTTGGTCAAATTCAACGGCGACTAAGTTCTTGTTTAGATTTAACTCCCACGCTTTTTCAACTAAATTCCATCTTGATTCAGTTTCTTGATTCAAGTTTTCTGCTGAGTGGTCAAAGACGTAAAACAGCTTAAATAAGTTATCAGTTAAGCGAATGCCTTTATTGAACTTACGCTCATCGATAAAGAGCTCTTCATCAATCACATCATAAAACCGTTCTTGTACTGCTTTAGTATTAACGACATGAAATGCATCTAGTACGTATTTAAAGCCCTCTTTGGTGGTGATATCAATGAGCTGAGTCTCAGTAATAGTCCCTTGGTTAAAGTCCATGCAAGCCTGAATAAACTTACTGCTTCTTGCGGTACTTTGTTTAGGGCTATGCTTCAAGTGCTCGCATAGATGCATGGCATAGGGCAGAGCTAAATCATCAAGAGTAATTAAATCTGACTTGCTGTTTAAGCTCACATCGATGAGGCTTTTTGCTAAAGCAAACTTATAGGAAGCAGTATTGCGGCCGAATAGAATAATGGCTCGCCAGTAGTTTTCTAGGGTAGGCTCGACATCGACGAAATTCATTACCACTCCTTGGGTATCTTGGTTATGAGTTTAGGTATTATCTTTATATAAACCAACTGGCTAATCAACTCAATAAGCGTTTGAGTGATAATAATAACTGGTATGACAGAGTTATAGCCTGGGATAGCTAATGCTAGCGGGAGTATAACCAGTGAGTTTCGGGTACTGCTGCTAAACACTAAAGCACGATTAGCAGGGATATTAAGTTGAAATAAGCGGCCTATAATCCATCCTATCACTGGGGCAAGTATGGCAAATGCAATATAGATAGGAATAACTTGCAGGACAATCACTGTTTGGCCTTTGAGGCTTGGAATCACAGAAGCAATAATTATGAACAACACAAGAGCAGTAGCAGGTACAGGAAGTAAAGATAGGCTATTAGTTATTTGTTTGCCGCTATTTGAGCGCGCTGCCCACAACTGCAGGATAGCTGCTAATATAAAAGGGATAACAATTAGCTGCATAAAAGCGTGAATAAATGTGTTTACTTGAATCAGCTCTACAAATGAGTTTCCGAGAAATAGCTTGAGATATATTGGCAAAAGTAGAGTTTGTACTATTAGTAGAATAGGGGTGGAGGAAAGCAGTAAGCGAGAATCCGCCTGACCTAAGTGTGAAAAAGTTATCACATAGTCAATGCACGGACACAGAAGCACCAATAGCACAGCTAACAAAATAAATGGATTAGGCGGTAATAAAGGAAGCAAGGCTGCAATTAATAAGGGAATGGCAATGAAGTTTGCTATGAGTAAAGCTGTAAGGAACTTTAAGTCACTTAAGCCCTTTTTAAGTTCGGTAACAGGAACTTGTAAAAAAGTGACAAACAGCATCAAGGCTAAAGCAGGGTTTATAGCCCACTGAAAATCAGCAATCTGCGGAACCATTATCCCTCCAAGCAAGGCTAAAACAGTAGCGACGAAGTAAATGCTAATTTGTCGAGTTTCTAATAAAGTACGTAGGTTATCCATGCTTTGCTCTTAGTGCTCTAAAATATAGGGTTACAATAGAAGATAGGTGGAGGTAAATTATAGGCTACGAGCAGAACAATTGTGTTAAGTCTTAACTTTAAATATTTGTAGAAATAAAGGCTTGCAAAAGCTAGAAAACTTGCTAAAATACATCACCTCAATAGGCGTATAGCTCAGTTGGTTAGAGCGCTACCTTGACATGGTAGAGGTCGCTAGTTCGAATCTAGTTACGCCTACCAAATTCGAAAGCCCCAATCTTTATGATTGGGGCTTTTTTTGTGCAGCCAATTTTAAATACTAAGAGAAGCTATTAACCTATAAGACAGTTACTCTCCTTAAAACTAGCAATAAGAATAAGAAAAGCCCAACAACTAAAAGGTACTAAAAAATCACAAAAAAAGAGAGCCTCAAATGAGGCTCTCTTTTTAACAGTCATGGCTTTAGTGGCTTAATTCTAATAGCTTTAAAATTAGCCAGCTAAATTACTGACTAACTTTTGCCAGAACCTCTTCACGGCTAAGCAATTGTTTTTCCCCTTCACGGCGATCAACATACTCGTATTTATCTTCAGCTAAGTTGCGGTCTGATACCACGATACGGTGCGGGATACCAATAAGCTCAAGGTCAGCAAACTTCACGCCAGGACGCTCGTTACGGTCATCTAAGATAACGTTTAAGCCTTTGGCTTTTAGCTCTTCATATAAAGCTTCAGCGGTTTGCATAACCGTATCTTCTTTTGATTTCATTGGCACAATGGCGATGTCAAAAGGAGCGATTGAGTCTTTGATATCTGGTGTTTTGGCCCAGATGATACCGTTGTCATCGTGGTTTTGTTCAATGGCAGCAGCGATGATACGGCTAACCCCGATACCATAACAGCCCATCATTAGAGTCACTGGCTTACCATCTTCACCCATAACCGTACAGTTTAGCGCTTTTGAATATTTATCGCCCAACTGGAAGATATGGCCCACTTCGATACCACGTTTGATGCTTAGCGTGCCTTTACCGTCTGGTGAGGCGTCGCCTTCGACCACGTCACGAATATCGACCACTTCAGTGATCTGAGCATCACGCTCCCAGTTCATGCCTGTGGTGTGCATGTCATACTCATTGGCACCTGACACAAAGTCGCTCATGGCAGCTGCCGCACGGTCAACATAAACAGGGATGTCTAAGTCTACACCGATGAAGCCTTTTTTCAGACCAGCGGCTTTCATCTCTTCTTCAGTAGCGAAAGTAAGCGGTGTGGCTACTTCAGCGATTTTCTCAGCTTTGACCTCATTTAAGGTATGGTCGCCACGAACTACTAAGGCTACCAATTGTTCTTCGCCTTCAGAGCCATCTTCATTGATGTGATGACCTTTAACCACTAAAGTTTTTACTGTGGTTTCTAAAGGAATGCCTAGGAACTTAGCCAAATCTTCATTGGTTTGAATCTTTGGTGTTGCTACATCTTGTCTTTCTTGAGTAGGAGCGGCGCGCTCATCGGTGCAGACTGCTTCTGCAAGCTCAACGTTAGCTGCGTAGTCTGAACCGTCAGAGAAAGCGATGGCATCTTCACCACTGCCAGCCAATACATGGAACTCATGAGAAGCTGAGCCACCGATTGAGCCAGTATCGGCCAATACAGCACGGAAGTTTAAGCCAAGACGTTGAAAAATGCGGGTGTAGGCATCATACATCTGTTGATAGGTTACTTCCAATGACTCTTGATCTACGTGGAAAGAGTACGCATCTTTCATAGTGAATTCGCGGGCACGCATGATACCAAAGCGAGGGCGAATCTCATCGCGGAACTTACCTTGAATTTGGAAGAAAGTAACAGGCAGCTGTTTGTAGCTACGTAATTCACCACGGGCCAAATCAGTGATGACCTCTTCGTGAGTGGGGCCTAGTACGAAGTCACGATTGTGACGGTCGGTGAAACGTAGAAGTTCAGGACCATAATCTTCAAAGCGTCCTGACTCTTGCCATAACTCAGCAGGCTGAGTCATTGGCATGAGGACTTCTTGTGCGCCGATATTTTCCATCTCTTCACGCACAATTCTTTCAACTTTTTGCAGGACCTTAAGACCCATCGGTAACCAGACATATAGGCCTGACGCTAGCTTACGAATAAGACCGGCTCTTACCATAAGTTGGCTTGAGACGATATCGGCATCGCTTGGGGTTTCTTTTAAGGTAGCAAATAAAAACTGGCTGGCTCTCATAACTGACTCGACTTTACTCAATGTAGTTAAAGGGTGGTTAACGATAAAATTAACTTTAAAAAACTCACTGAAACAATAAAAGCACCGTCAATAAGGCCCGTCTTAAATGTGCTGCTAATCAGTATTCAGACGGTTATTACGGTGTTAAATGATAATAGTAAGAAAAAATAATAGTGGTAACCTGACTATGTTAGGTAAAGTCGGCCTTTGACGCAATCCTTTTTTGACTTCTTACTGGATTTAGGCCCAATTTAATACCAATTTTAAGCCATATAGAATCAGATTGACTAAATTTTGATTTATTACCCCTTGAATCCAACAGACAACTTCTAGTTTATTGGCTATATTAAACCCAAAATAATAATCACATGAGGGTGAACCATGAATAATATGAAGCAAGCTGGGCCAACCCCCGGCAACAACTCGAATTCCACCGCCAAAAGCAGTGGTGTGTTACTCAAGCTGGTGTTTTTACTGGTTTTGATTCTGCTTAGTGTTTTGCTGTGGCAGCAGTTTAATCAAGACAATTCACCGCAAATTCAAACCGTTAGCCGAGAAGGCGTGGTCAGTAAAATTCAGCAACTGAATCGCTTAGAAACCGTGGCTTATAATGTCGATACGGTGATTACCAGTGAGCAGCCAGGCAGTTGGCAGCGTTTATGGCAAGATGAACAAAAAGGCTTGTTTATTGCTCGTGGTCGAGTAGTCGCTGGGGTAGACTTAAGTGAGCTAAGTCCAGAGATGGTTCAGGTCACAGACCCCACCGAGGAACAAATCGCGACAGCAAAGGCCAATGCTGAAGCACAAGGCAATGAAGATATGCCGATAACTTTAATGCCAAATATTATGGTTACTTTGCCACCTGCGCAGATTTTCACTGTGTATTTGCAGGATATTGATGTTTATGACTGGCAGTCTGGCGGCTTGTTTGGCATGAAAAAAGTCGAGCCTGAGATTTTAGCGCAAGCTCAAGCCAGTGCTAAAGAGGAAGTGCTTAAGCGTGCCTGTGCTGACGGGGTGATGCAGCAAGCAGAAGACAATGCCAAAAAAGAAATGCAGCAGTTATTTGCCATGACTGGGGCGGAAGTTAGCGTAACCACTCAAGGGGCAGGGGCATGTCAGCCTGTTGACTAGCACATTATTAGGTGTCTTAGCCAATATATAGCTATCCCTTAAACTGCTCAATGGCATAAAGGCGGGCTTGCTTATGTTCTACCATAGATTGTGGGTAGTCAACATCAGCAAACCTGCCTTTTTTGCTTAGGGCCTGTCTTAGTTTGGCCTCGTCGTGTAAGACACTAGTGGGAATATCTTTTAGCTCAGGTAGCCAAGTTTTAATAAAAACAGTCTCTTTATCATGGGTCTTGGCTTGACTAAAGGGATTCATAATACGAAAGTAGGGCGCGGCATCGGTGCCGGTAGAAGCACTCCATTGCCAGCCGCCGTTATTAGACGCAAAATCCCCATCAATTAGATTTTGCATAAAGTAGCGCTCTCCCAAGCGCCAATCAATAAACAAGTCTTTGGTCAAAAACATCGCCGTTACCATACGCAGTCGATTGTGCATAAAGCCGGTTTGATTCAGGCAGCGCATCGCAGCATCTACCAAAGGTACACCGGTTAGTCCTTTGCACCATTTCTCAAAGTCTGATAAATCATAGGACCAAGTTACCTTTTGGTCAGCCACTTCATTAAAAGCGGCTCCTTTGACGATATCGGGGCGATCCACCATAACGTGGCGATAAAAGTCTCGCCAGGCCAGCTCACTAATCCAGCGCTGGATGTCTTGCTCAGCTCCTAAATCTGCATCAATTTTACTTAAGTTATGCTCATTTGCCTCATAAATAGCTTGAGCCGTTTGTTTGGCTTGCAGATAACATAAGCGCGGGCTGATAGCGCCTATGGACAGATAGGCTGAAAGCTGACTGGTGGCCTCTAACGCCGGTTGATCACGGGCAATATCGTACTGCTGCACATCCTCTGCTAAGAACTGCTGTAACTGCTTATAAGCTTCATTTTCGCCGGCAGGGTAGGTTTGATGGGCTGTTTGTAACAGTAGTTCCGTATTTTTATCTTGATTAGCCGGACTTTCTAAAAATAGCCTAAGCGTCTGCTGATACAAGTTATCAATAGTGGCTAATATTTGAGTCAAAATATCTGGATTTAGCTTGTTGTTATTTACCGGCTCAAGTGGATGAATATTGACCAAGCCTGTGTCTAAAATACTTTGCCATTTTCTATAAAAAGGGGTAAACACTTTATACATAGTGTCTTCATTGGTTGTGACGGACTTTGGCGGTAAGATGCATTGGTCGTGATAACGATTAAAGACGATGCCTTTTTGGCCTAACTGTTTTTCAAGTGCCGCATCGCGCGCCAGCTCATTAACCTCATACTCATAGTTACTGGCGATATGGCTAATATTCTGCTGCTGACAAAAGCTATCAATGGCGTCGATACACTGGTGATAATCAGACGTTTGCAGTACGTGTAACTCGATGTTTAGCTGATTAAATAAAGATTCTGCTAGTGTTTTTAAGCTGCGAAATATAAAGTCCATTTGCACCAAAGACATGGCCTGCTCAAGCCACTGCTCAGGGGTCACCACAAATAAGGCTTTTATATCAGGCTTGGATGAGGCCTGTTTTGCTATTTCTGTTAACTCAGAGAATGCCGTATTATCTTTAAGGCGCAGGTCTCGTCGAAACCACATAAGATAGGAGGCTTGGGGAGTGGGTGAAGTGGCGGTCATGGTGCTTCCTTTATGAGCTTATATTTTTATAGCTATTAATATTGAAGGATATCGACTTTAAATGGGGTAAGTTAGTGTAAGCACTGCTAAATTTGATAAAAAGTATGCTAGGATAAGTTTGATTTGGCAGTTTGAGTTTGGTAAAGGGGTTGCAAGGGCAATGCAGGTTAAATTTTGTGGGTTCACCCAAGCCAGTGATGTACAGCAAGCGATTGAGCTAGGTGCTGATGCACTCGGCTTTGTGTTTTATCCTCCTAGCCCTCGTGCAGTTACTGCTGAGCAAGCTCAAAGTCTGGTGCGGCAAGTGCCGGCCTTTATTAGTGTCGTAGCCTTGGTGGTTAATATGCCGCAATCAGAGCTTGTGGCACTGGCCAATACTGTGGACTTTGATGTGATTCAATTTCATGGCGATGAGTCGGCCGAGCAGTGTCAGCAGCTGGCTAAAAGTGTAAATAAACGCTGGGTGAAAGCGCTTCGGATCAATAAAGACACCCATGACTTACAAAGCATTCAATCACAAATTAAAGATTATGCGCAGGCGGGGGCAAGCAGTATATTACTAGACGCTTATCATAAAGACGCTTATGGCGGTACTGGAGAGCGCTTCGACTGGTCATTAATCCCCAAAGACAGTGCATTGCCTATTATCTTGGCAGGGGGACTAACGCCTGACAATATTAGCGATACCTTAATGCTGCCTATTCAAGCAGTCGATGTCAGCGGCGGTATTGAGTCTGCCAAAGGAATAAAAGATGCTGGTAAGATGGCCGCCTTTATCCGCTCCGTAAAAAGCACACGATGGCCAAGCTAAATCTACTCCCGATTCTATAAATACTGCAAAATAAGCAGTGAAAAATAAGTCATTAAAAAGACAGCTCATTACTATTAAGTAGGGTAAAACCAAATATGAAAACCTTTGATAACGTACCACACAATGATGAAGTAGAAAATATTGCTGACTTCAATCAGTATCCTGACCCCAGTGGTCACTTCGGTATTCACGGCGGACGCTTCGTCTCTGAAACCCTGATGGCCGCTTTAGAAGAGTTAGAGACTTTATATTATAAAGTTAAGCAAGACCCTAAGTTTTGGGAAGAGTATCACAATGATTTGGTGAACTATGTGGGTCGTCCAACCCCGCTTTATCATGCCAAGCGTTTGAGTGATGAGATTGGCGGCGCACAGATTTACTTTAAGCGTGAAGATCTAAACCACACTGGGGCGCACAAAGTAAACAACACCATTGGTCAGGCGCTATTGGCGAAGATGAGTGGTAAAAAACGTATTATTGCGGAAACAGGCGCTGGTCAACATGGTGTAGCGACCGCCACCATTGCTGCGCGTTTGGGCCTTGAATGTATTATTTACATGGGTGCAGACGATGTAGAGCGTCAAAAGATGAACGTCTATCGTATGCGTTTGCTGGGTGCCAAAGTGGTGGCCGTTGAGTCTGGCTCACGTACTTTAAAAGATGCGATGAACGAAGCGATGCGTGACTGGGTTACTAACGTAGATACCACCTACTATATTATTGGTACTGTTGCGGGCCCACACCCTTATCCCTTATTGGTTCGTGATTTCCAGGCCATTATTGGTAAAGAGGCCCGTATTCAGCACCTAGAAAAAACCGGCAAGCTACCAGATGCGCTAGTGGCGTGTGTGGGTGGTGGTTCTAATGCCATCGGCCTGTTCTATGAATTCTTAAATGACAAAGACGTAAAAATCTATGGTGTGGAAGCCACAGGTGATGGCTTAGAAACAGGGCGTCACTCAGCACCTTTGGCCAAAGGTCGCGTTGGAGTGCTACACGGCAACCGTACTTATTTGATGGCTGATGATGAGGGTCAAATCTTAGAGACACACTCAATTTCTGCTGGTCTAGACTATCCCGGCGTGGGTCCTGAGCACAGCTTCTTGAAAGATGTGAAACGCGTAGAATACGTAGGTTGTACAGACAAAGAAGCCCTACATGGCTTCCACGAAGTGACTCGTAAAGAAGGCATTATCCCAGCTTTAGAGTCTTCGCATGCCGTGGCGTATGCCTTAAAGCTTGCCAAGACCATGACACCTGACCAAACCATTATTGTTAATATGTCAGGACGTGGGGATAAGGACTTGCATTCTGTAATGAAAGCTGAAGGTATTGAGCTTTAAGCTTTATTTATTATAAGTCATCAGTAGCAGTTTTTAGGACGCTAAAGGTTTTAAAAACTGTTAACCCACCTTCAGTTTTACTGAGTATCGACCAGATTATTTATTAAGGGAATATCATGACTCGAATTGAAACCGCATTTGAAAGTCTAAAACAACAAAATAAAAAAGCCCTTATTCCATATGTTATGGCAGGAGATCCTTCGCCAGATAGCTTTGTGGGCCTAATGCACGACCTAGTGAATCACGGCGCCAACATGATTGAAGTGGGTCTGCCATTTTCAGATCCAATGGCTGATGGTCCTACAGTGGCTTTGGCCGGCGAGCGTGCTCTAGCAGGGGGCACAAGTACCCATCAAGCGCTACAAATGGTTAAGAAGTTCCGCGAAACGGACAGTACTACACCGGTAATTTTAATGGGTTATTTAAACCCGATTGAAATCATTGGCTATGATGAGTTCATTAGATTGTGTGATGACTCTGGTGTAGATGGGGTGTTGGTGGTTGACTTACCGCCTGCCGAATCTGGCGATTTTGTACAGCGTCTGGCAGAGCATAATATGAATAAGATTTTCTTATTATCACCCACAACTTTGCCTGAGCGTCGTAAGCAGGTTATGACTCATTGTGGTGGCTATATTTATTATGTTTCGCTAAAAGGGGTGACGGGCTCTGCCAGTCTAGATACGGCGGCTGTAGGAGAGCAGGTTCAGGCCATTAAAAAAGAAACCGATCTGCCTATTTGTGTGGGTTTTGGTATTCGTGATGGGCAATCAGCGGCTGCTATTGGACAGTATGCCGATGGGGTTATCGTGGGTAGTGAGCTGGTGAAGAACTTTACCGGTCTAGACAGCAACTCTAGTCAAGAAGAGATTGCTGCTGCTCAAGCTAAAATCATGGAAAAAATGGATGAGCTGCGCCAGGCTTTAGATCAATTGGCCTAGTTTAAGAGCTTGCTCTAAATACTTTTTTATTAATATTAATTTGATGTACTTATGACTAATAATAGTAATCTGCCCAAAACCCAGCCTAACAAAAATAGGGGCGAAGCTGCCATGGATTCTGGACTTCAAAGCGACCAAAAGACAGCGACCACAGAGCGCAAGTGTGAGACTTGGCTATCGCGTCCTGTGCCTCGAGTGAAGCGTCACAGTTTGCCGCAATTGACAGCGGTAGAGACCGAGCCGTCAACTCAGTGCCCACAGTGTCATTCTATGACCACCAATACGGCTTTGATTTTTAACAGCTATGTGTGTCCTCACTGTGACCACCATTTGGCTATGACGGCTCGAGAACGTTTGGCTGACTTTTTGGATCAGGTCGAGCAAGAGCTGGGTCAGCAGTTTCATGCCGGCGACCCGTTAACCTTCGTAGACAGTAAGCCTTATCCGCAGCGTATGCAGCAGATGCAAGAAAAAACGGGTGAGAGTGAGGCCCTGATTGTATTCAAAGGGAAGCTGGGTAAGATGGATGTGGTGGCCTGCGCCTTTGACTTCCGTTTTATGGGAGGTTCAATGGGCTCAGTAGTAGGAGATCGTTTTGTTCAGGCAGCTGAAGTCGCCCTTGAGCAAAAGATACCGTTAATCTGCTTTGCTGCTTCTGGCGGGGCCCGTATGCAAGAAGGGGTATTATCCTTGATGCAAATGGCACGAACGGCAGCCGCTATTGAGCGACTACGTTTGGCCGGCGTTCCTTATATTGTGGTACTGACCAATCCTGTTTATGGTGGAGTGACGGCCTCACTGGCTATGCTTGGTGATATCCATATCGCAGAGCCTAAGGCTATGATTGGCTTTGCTGGCAAGCGAGTCATTGAGCAGACGGTTAGACAGACCTTAGAGGAGCCGTTCCAGCGAGCAGAGTATTTATTAGAGCATGGAATGATTGACCAAGTGGTTCACCGTCATCAGCTAAATGATACCGTACATCGCTTATTGGCCAAACTTATGCCTAGCTAACCTAAACAGCTAACCTAAATGGGCTTGGCTGTTTTTATAAACAGATTAATTGGTTTTTATTTTATTTGCTGAGAGGTATCGTGATTAATACTCCTTCAACTTCCCAAACACTGGCCAATACTACGCCAAACCAATCCAGTCCTTTATCAGACTGGATTTATTACATGCAGCAAATACACGTATCTGCGATAGACATGGGTTTGTCTCGAGTACTGCCTGTGGCCAACCATTTAGGCTTAATACAGTCGGCCAAAGATGACGCTTATGTGTTCACCGTTGCTGGTACCAATGGCAAAGGCTCTACCACAGCAGTTATTAGTGAAATATGCCAACAAGCCGGCTATAAGACCGCTCTTTATCAGTCGCCACACTTGATAGACTTCAATGAAAGAGTGCGCATCAATGGTCAGCCTGTGGGTGACCAAGTGCTGATTGATGCCTTCTACCAAGTGGAGCAGGCAAGGTTAGCTTGTGACTTAACGCTATCCTTCTTTGAAATGACCACGTTAGCGGCCATGCTTATTTTTGCCCAAGCAGACTGTGATGTTTGGGTGTTAGAAGTAGGGCTAGGGGGCCGACTGGATGTGGTTAATATTATCAATCCAGATTTGGCGGTGATCACCAATATTGGCATCGATCATGTTGACTGGCTTGGGGATACTCGAGAAAAGATTGGCTATGAAAAAGCAGGCATTTTACGAGAAGGCATACCGCTAGTATACGGTGAGACAGATATGCCGCAGTCTGTGTTAGATAAGATACAACAGCTAGACTGTCCTTACTATCAAGTGGGTAAGGATTATGACTTTACCGAGCAAGCAGAGACTTGGCAATTTAGCAGTGCCAGTATTAGCTTACAGTTACCGAAGCCTAAGCTGTCTTTAATTAATAGTAATAATGCCGTAGCGGCCGTGCTGGCAAGTAAGTTAACCATTACTCCTGAGCACATTAAATCCGGGTTAACTGCAGTCAAATTAGCAGGGCGCTTTGATGCTAGAGAGATTGCACAGCGTCATTGGTTATTTGATGTGGCACATAATGAGCGGGGAATGACTTTCTTATTGAGTCAGTTTCAGCCCATGTGGCAGCAGCACAAAGCCGACCATCCAGCAGCTGAACTGCATATCTTGTTCTCTATGCTAGCGGATAAAGACATCAATCATGTGGTTGAGCTATTGGTAAGCTCAAAGCTGCCTATTAAGACTTGGCATGTGGCAACGATTGACCATCCTAGAGCCGCAGAGGCGGAGCAGTTGATTGAAATACTACAAAAAAACAATCAACAAGATATTGTTAGCTACGAGAATTTAGCCAGCGTTGGTGAGAGCTTGATAGCGGCTACTGATACTGAAGATTTAATTTTGGTTTGTGGTTCATTTCATACCATTGGTGAAGTACTAGAGCCTCTTACTAAACTTTATTAATTAATTTAGGGGGTTAAGACTGAGGTATTTTTTAATGCTGAAGTTTTTTTAATTTAACTACTCAATGGTTATAAAGGCAAGGACTTATCGGTCTCTTGCCTTTTTTATTTTTTTTATCCTAATTAGTGCGTCACTGTGCGCTTAGCAAGAAAGTTAGTTGTGTTATTTATTAAAAATATTATATTTAATGTTAGATTTAATTGTTACTCAAGATTGAATATTAATCGATATATGTGGTAAGAATGTAGTATTATTGCAATATAATCCCTTATAATAATAGTGATTTTAATGCCAATGGATTGGTGTTAAGCCTATATAACATATGATACCTGGGTGCCTTTGCAGCGCTTTATCCTTCATAGAATAAGTAATCAAATTATGATGTTTAGCCCTAATAAAAATAAGATGCTACTGGTTTTGTCCTTAATGGTAGGTTTTAGCTTACCAAGTCAGGCCAATACCGTGGTCACTGACGTCCAGATTAATTCTTTAATCTCGCAGGCGATCGAAACTCATCCCATGGTTGGCTCAGCAAGAGCCGAACAGCAAGCCACGACAGAAGGAATCAATGCGGCTAAGCTGAATTTATTGCCAACTCCTAGCATTTCAACAAGATATGGCAATAATGATGACCTCGTATCTGAGGTGGGCATTCGTCAGCCTTTATGGACAGGCGGTAGGCTTACTGCGAACGTCAACCAAGCCATATTTGATGACAAAGCTGCCACTGAAAATATCTATGCACAACAAAACCAGGTGGCCAAAACTACCATCGAAGCGTGGCAGACCTATATCAATGCGGTGGCTCAGCAGCGTGTTTATTTAGAGACCATCTCGCAGTTACGTGAATTTGAAGCCATGATGCAGCGCCGAGTCAATCAAGGGGTTTCAGCCCGTATTGAACTGGACTTGGTCACCAACCGTATTTTGCAAGAAACCAATGCTTATGAAGCCGCCAAAGAGCAGCAACACATTGCAGAGGCTCGACTTCAACAAATTACGGGGCGAGCATTACCTCGAGGCAGTGAGCACAATATTCCGCAGCTGCATACCTTGGTCGAGCAGGTAAAAAGAGCTTCTATGGGCTTTGAAAAAATGGCCTTTAATGAGGCCAGCTTCTACAACCCAACTGTAGTAAAAGAAGCCTTCCAAATTGAATCGGCTAAACAAGAAGTTAAAGCCCAAAGTGCTAGTAAATATCCTGTGGTTTTTGCTGAATACAGGCACGAATATGATCACGACACCAAGGAAGATGATGGTCAGTTTTTTGTGGGCTTAGACTATCAACCAGGAGCTGGATTCTCAAATATGGCGTTAACCCGAGCCTCTGAAGCTCGCGTAAACAGCTTAATTCAAAATAAAGAAGCGGCTCAGCGTCAGGTTATGGAAAATATCCAAATTCAGTATCAGCAGTTTGCTAGTGCCAAGAGTCGAGAGCTGTCTTTAGTGTCTGCGGTAGCTGGGGCACAAATTGTACTGGACTCTTATCAGCGTCAGTTCATCGCTGGCCGTAAGTCCTGGTTAGAAGTGCTAAACGCGGTGCGTGAGTTAAGTGACTATCAAGTGAACCTGGTACAGACTCGCTCAGATATTTTAGGGTCTTTTTATAAGCTGCAAGTCGACTTTAGCTTAATGCCTTGGCAAGTTTATGCCCATAACCGTCAGCCTGTAAAAATGTTTAGTGTGCAAGACCCTGTAAAAGAGTGGGTTAATAATCAGCAGAGTAGAGCACAGAGCAAACAGTTTGGCTATGGACAACAGTCGAAGGCGCAGGATGAATACATCCAAGTGAATTTGCCAGCCCATATCGAGCAGCAACTCGATCAAGGGGCTTATATTATGCTTGATGAGCAAGGCAATCCTACTAACGTTACGGTAGAAAAACCTGAGCTTAATAATATGAATGACAGCCAAGCTGATACTGAGTAAATAAAAAAATAAATCAGCGTAAAAGTTATCCAGTCTGCTGTCTGCGAATATAAAAACATTTAATAAGTGATAATTATGAGTACTAACCAACATCAATCAGATAATTTAGAGACAGGCAACACAGGGTCACACCATGAGTTGGTGACCAGTTCTCCTGAATTATCAACCGCTCAAACTCTAGCTGATGCCTTGCGTCACCTGCTAAGTCAGCAAGGGTATCCGGTAGATAATATTCGCTTGCAGGATGTGATTAGAAAGCATGACAATCCAAAAGCTGAAGAGCAAGGCCGAGGCATCAATACCTTAGGTGGATTTATCGGGGTATTAAGAGGATTAGGGATTGAAGAGTCGCCAGAGATTCTTCAACAGCCAGATGCTGCATTTTTACCGTTACTTGGCTATCACGCCCGTTATGGTTGGGGGGTAATCGATGGTAAGAACCCACAAGGGGCTTGGAATTTACGTCAAGAAACACAGACACGCCCAGTTACTTTAGATGAATTAAAGCTGGTCATGCGACTGCGCTTAAAAGAAGACCATATCAAAAAGAAAAACGCCTCATTTACAGAGCTATTAAAAAAAGATCTGTTCAACTATAAAGGGGTGGTGGTAGAAGCGGTAATTGCCTCCTTCTTAATTAACTTCTTAGCCTTAGCGGTCTCTTTATTCTCGATGCAGGTATATGACCGAGTCATTCCCACTCGCAGTGAATATACGCTAATTATTCTAGCCAGTGGTGTGGCCTTAATCATCATCTTCGAAGCTTTTATGAAGTTTGCTCGCTCCAAGATTATGGATAAGGTGGTAGTAGGGCTAGATCAGTATTTATCTCGTGAAGTATTTCAGCGTCTATTAAAGGTTCGTATTGACCAAATGCCAGGGTCGGTAGGCTCTATGGCTGCTCAGTTAAGAGGTTATGAGCAGGTACGTAGTTTCTTTACCGCCAGTACGCTTTTTGGTCTGGTCGACTTACCGATGACCATTATCTTTATTACGCTGATTGCTTATATTGCCTCGCCTTTGGTAGCGTTGGTGCCGATTATCGCAGCGATTATTGCCATCACTATGGGTTTAAGCGCTCGTAAAAAGATTGATGCTATTGCTGCAGAAGGCGCTTCGGCTTCTTATTATAAGACAGGGTTATTGGTAGAAACCGTAGAAGGGGTTGAGACCATTAAAGCCGGCGCAGGCAGCTGGAAGTTTTTATCACGCTGGCTAGATGTGATGAATGTCACCATCAAAAATGACTTAGATATGAAGCATGCTAATGATAACTTAAGTTATTTTTCGCAAATGCTACAGCAGGCCAGTTATGTGGGTATTGTGATTACCGGCTCATTCGTGGTGATGAGAGGTGATATGACCATGGGTGGCCTGATTGCCTCTTCTATTTTGGGCGGACGAGTGCTGGCACCGGTGATGTCTATTCCAAACTTATTGGTACAGTACTCTCATGCCAAAGCAGCTAAGAGTATGATTGAGGCTATCTTTGCTCTTGAGCAAGATAACCATGGCGTAAACTATCCTTTATCACCAACCAAAATTAAAGGTCATTATCAAGTTGATGATATGGTGTTTAACTATGCAGGCAATGACCGTCCTGCCGTCACCATCAAGAAGCTGGTCATTCAGCCGGGTGAGCGAATTGCCATTTTAGGCCCTATTGGTTCTGGTAAATCGACCTTATTAAAACTACTTTCTGGACTATATGCTCCGACCTCTGGCCGTATCTTAGTAGATGGGCTAGACATTCAGCAGATTAGTCGTGAGTCGTTAAGTGAGCAAATAGGGTACTTACAGCAAGATCACCGCTTGTTCCAAGGGACCTTGCGTGAAAACTTACTTATCGGTATGCCAGCGCCCAATGATGATGTGCTACATGATGCGCTACAAAAAACAGGACTTATTAATCTGGTATCCAATCACTCAAGTGGTCTAGATTTACCGATTAGTGAAGGCGGACGCGGATTATCAGGAGGCCAAAAACAATTGGTGGCCTTTACTCGATTGCTGTTAACCAAGCCTTCAGTCTTCTTGATAGATGAGCCTACCGCTTCCATGGATAACCGTCAGGAGCAGCGCTGTATTCAAGTTCTGCGTAATGAGCTACAACAAGGTCAGACCTTAGTGGTGTCAACGCACAAGACGGCTTTATTAGACTTGGTGGACCGCATTATCATTATGGATAACCATCAAATTGTCATGGATGGTGCCAAAGAAGCGGTTCTAAAACAGCTGATGCAAAACGAGCAAGCCAAACGACAAGGCAATGCAGGTAGAGTGACTCAGCAGGACGCTCCAAGAGCAGCCATTAATGCCAAGCCACAATCGCCTAATCCTCAAGACCCTCAAAGTCCGCAAGCACCTAGTGGTAAACCTGGTACAGGAGCTGGAGAGGGGCAAAATAAGTTGAACCCTAAGGGGCAGCCGCAGTCGTCTGGTAAGAACCAAAATGATAAGCCGCATAGCCCAGCCCAAGACCGTGACCCAAACGAGTCTACAAGTAGTGCAAAATCTAAGATAGTCATTAAGCCTGCTTCGGAAAGTAGCAGCACTGCCTCTCAGGCAACTGACTCTATCGATAATAAGGGCGCAACAGTGTCTAAGACCACTGCAGAGGATACTGGAGCTTCTAAACCTAAGCCTTCAGTTGAGGCTAAGCACAATACCATTATTATTAACCCCACATCTGAAGAGAAATAGGCATGTCTGAATATCAATATACCCCCACAAAGCCAAAAATTGGCCGTGCTCGTCTCACTATCTGGATTGCCCTTGTGGGTATTACGATACTACTGGTATGGGCCTACTTTGCTGAGATTGACCAAGTTACCCGTGCTAAAGCAACGGTAATTGCTAGTGCCCGAACTCAGCAGATTCAAGCTTCAGAGGGTGGCATCCTAACAGAAATCTTAGTTTCAGAAGGGGACGAGGTAACCAAAGGTCAGCTGTTAGTGGTGCTGGAAGAAGAGCGTGCAAAAGCAGCTTATGACAGCTCAGCGACTAAATCAGCGGCATTGCAGGCTCAGTTAGCTCGATTGAATGCTGAAATCTTTGATCGTCCTTTAACCTTCCCAGAGAGTGTGCGTCAGTATCCTGAATATGTAGAAAACCAAACTCAGCTTTATAACCGTCGTAGACAGGCCATTAATGAAGAGGTCTCCTCGCTAGAACAAATGCTAGTTCTGGCAAAAAGAGAGCTGGATATGAATGAGCCATTATTGCAGTACGGTGATGTGAGTCAGGCAGATGTGATTAAACTACGTCGCCAAGTGGCTGAGATTGAGGCGCAGATTAATAACAAGCGTAATAAGTACTTCGAAGAAGCTCAGGCTGAAATGACCAAAGCTCAAGAAGAGTTAGACAGCGAGCTTGAGCAGCTGCGCGATCGAACTCAGGTACTTGAAGAAAAACGCTTATTGTCTCCTCAAGATGGTAAAGTGAATAATATCAATATCACAACAATCGGCGGTGTGGTGAAGCCTGGTGAAGTGATTATGGAATTACTACCTACCAGTAGTGATCTTATCGTAGAGGCCAAGGTAAGTCCTGGTGATATTGCTTATGTAAAAGAAGGTCAAACGGCCTCTGTTAAGTTAGATGCTTATGATTTCTCTATCTTTGGGGCGATGAATGGCACAGTGACCTATATCAGTCCAGACACGTTGATGGAGCAAACGCCAAAAGGGGAAGAGCCTTATTACCGCGTTCTTATTAAAATTGGTGAGGCAGAATTTGCAGGCCGAGCGGATGAGATTGTTATCAAGCCTGGTATGACGGCTAGTGTTGATATTAAAGCTATGGAGCGTACTGTCTTGTCTTACTTAACCAAACCGATTACTAAGACCTTATCTGAAGGCCTAGGTGAGCGTTAATTGAGGGTTGATAACAGACCGTCAACTTAGCCCTATAAATAAGGTTTAACTGGGAGTTATTTAAGATAAAAGGGTGTCAGACCTAATATTGCGGAAGTTTTTGAAATAAATTCAATTTTTTGCAAAAAAAGGTTTGACACACAGTATTAAATCTATATAATACACACCCACAGAGCGAGAGCTCAGGGTGATTAGCTCAGTTGGTAGAGCGTCTGCCTTACACGCAGAATGTCGGCAGTTCGAGCCTGTCATCACCCACCACTATTTTTAGAAAGTGGTTAAATATTCTAAAGCGACCTAAGCAGCGGTAGTTCAGTTGGTTAGAATACCGGCCTGTCACGCCGGGGGTCGCGGGTTCGAGTCCCGTCCGCTGCGCCATATTTTAAAACTTCAATAAGCTTATATTAGCTTAACAGTTTCAACCTCAGGTATTTATATCTGAGGTTTTTTTGTGTCTATTGATCCTGCCAATGCGAATACAAATCCTAGTTATTCTACCCAGCTCACCCTAAACATCTCTTATAAAATCAACAACAAAAAACAATAGTATCCAAGCAGCCCATTATCTATCCTATGGACTCTACTTTAGTAAAAAAACCAATTAAGACATCTAATCAACCAATCAATAAACAAATAAAGCATCTAAGAAACTATCTAATAAAACAAACAAAACAATAGGTGAACTATGCAGCATTTTTATCCTTTATATTTAGCCAATAAAGCCCATGAAGGCACGGATGAGGCTCTTGAAGTAGTCAATAAATACAATCAGGAAACTGTCGCAGAAGTGGCGCGAGCAGATGCCGAGCTTTTAGAGCAAGCCATTGAAGCGGGAGTGAAAGCCATTCCAGCGATGCAAGCATTAAAGCCTTATCAAAAGCAGCGTATTTTGCTCGACTGTGTGGCCAAGTTTAATGAAAGATTTGATGAGTTTACTGAAGCGTTAATCGCAGAAGGGGGCAAACCCGAAGGTGCTGCTAAGGCTGAAGTAAAACGCTTAATTGCTACTTTTCAGTTTGCAGCTGACGCGGTAACTACTATGCCTGAAGGGGAAGTCATTCCTTTGGATGTCACCGAAGCCAGTGCAGGCTATCGCGGATTTAGTAAAAGAGTGCCTATTGGGCTGTGTAGCTTTATCTCTCCATTTAACTTTCCGCTAAACTTAGTCGCCCATAAAATAGCCCCAGCCATTGCTGCAGGCTGTCCCTTTATCCTAAAGCCAGCCAGTTATACGCCTATTGGCGCGCTATTAATTGCTGACGTATTAGCAGAAACAGATCTGCCTGAGGGTGCCTTTTCTATCCTGCCTATGTCTTCAAAGGTTGCTGATAAACTGGTAACTGATGAGCGTATTAAGCTATTGTCTTTCACCGGCTCGGATAAAGTGGGCTGGGATATGAAAGCCCGTGCGGGTAAGAAAAAAGTGGTTCTGGAGCTAGGCGGTAATGCAGCGGTGATGATTGAGCCCGATGCCGACTTAGAAACAGCGCTTCCTAGAGTAATTACTGGCGGCTATAGCCAAGCCGGTCAGGTGTGTATTAGTGTGCAGCGTGTACTCATCCATAAAGATATTTATTCTAAGGTCAAAGATAAGCTTGTGGCCTTAGCCCAGGAGGTCAAAGCAGGCAATCCTAGCAATGCTGATGTGGTTATTGGTCCTATGATTGATAAAGGCGAGTTAGAGCGCATTGAGCAGTGGATTCAAGAAGCGGTACAAGAAGGGGCTGAGCTATTGTGTGGGGGCAAAGCTGACGGCCTAGTTATGAATGCTACCATTCTTGAAAATGTGAGCCATGAGTCTAAATTATATAAAGATGAAGCCTTCGGTCCGGTCATGATTTTAGAGGCTTATGATGACTTTGATAAAGGCATAGAGCTTGCCAATGACAGCCGCTTTGGCCTGCAAGTAGGGGTTTATAGCTCTAGTATTAACAAGGCCATGCAGGCTTGGGATAGCATTGAAGCAGGCGGCGTAATTATTAACGATGTGCCGACCTTCCGTGTTGATAACATGCCGTATGGCGGCATAAAAGACTCAGGCTTTGGCCGTGAAGGGGTCAAATATGCCATTGAAGATATGACTGAAGTACGCTTGATGGTTGTAAAGGATTAAATCTAGCTCATTTATCCAATACTCAAAAAGTAAACGCTGTGAGTAGATAAAAAGCAGCCCTATCCATTGATGGGGCTGCTTTTTTATTAAAGGATTTTGTTTTACTCTTAATTTACTAAAGGGCTTTAATCTGAAGCCTTATGAAATTTCAGAATCTGCCATAATTCTTCTTCATTGGCGACAATATCGGCAAGGGTATAGCTATCCATGACCTGCAAAAAGGCTTGAGTTGCCTGATAAAATACCGACTTTAACTTACACACGGGTGTAATTTCACATATCTCAGCAGGCTTCTTAGGTGGCTTAGTGGTGGCGGTCTCACTGTTTTTATCGTGTGCTGCTACATTAACTCGAGCAAAGCAGGGGACCAGCTGAAAGTCTGGCTCAGTCTGACGAATCACTTCTCCTAAAATGATATCTTTGGCAGGCTTTGCCAAACGAATGCCGCCATTTTTGCCCCGAATACTGTCAATATAGCCAATCTGTGCCAGTTGATGAATAATTTTAGTGAGGTGGCTACGAGAGATTTGATAGCTATTGGCAATATCAGTGATGGTGGCTAATGTTTCACTCTCTGGCATGACAGCCAGATACATTAATGTGCGGAGTGCATAGTCGCTATAGTTGGTAAGGCGCATATATTTTACCCCTTAGATAAAATGATGAAATAGAATAAAAATTAAAATTAGTAACTGCTTTATTTATCTTAGCTTTGGCCGATACTGGTATAATTACAGTCAGTAAGCTTTATGCGCTATACATATACAATGGTAGGTAGTGATCGTTATGATAAATTATATATTGATAGCTCATTTACTGGGAGCAACAATTTGGACAGGTGGTCATTTAATATTGTCTTTGGTTGTGCTGCCAAAAGCTTTAAAAACTGAACAGTTAGCGGGCCTAATGGCTTTTGAAGAGCAGTTTGAAAAAATAGGGATGCCTGCCTTAATTTTGCAGATAATCACAGGATTATGGATGGTGTATAGGCTGTTTCCTGAAGTTAGTCTGTGGTTTGGCTTTGACAACGATTTAAGCACGCTCATTACGTTGAAAATAACCCTACTGGCCCTTACCGTGTTAGTTGCTTTACATGCTCGCTTTAGAGTGATTCCTACGTTATCTGCCGCCAGATTGGGCTTCTTTGCACTACATATCGTGGCAGTCACGCTATTGTCCGTAAGCTTCGTTATTGTCGGCTCCTTATTTAGAACTGGGCTAAGTTAATTATAACAAATTGACTTAAGTGTTTATAATTAACTTGCCCTCTAAATCAAGTTAACCAAATAAACCATCGCCTCTGGGTTTGGCAAGAATAGACAAATAACTAAAGCAAAATAAGACAAAACTGCCTATCCAAGCACTTTGAGCCAACATAATCCACATCAAGTAAGCGTTAGGGGCGACCAGAGGTAGTATCACTCTAAACACAAAAGCTAGCACCATTAAAGCAAATATAAAGTTGACTGTTTTTGGGGGAGAGTGAATGCTGCGACCTGTGTGGCCTAAAGACACTCTAGCCATCATAGCCACAGTCATCATGCCTATTCCTGACAATGCTAAAGCGTGCACAGCAATGCTATGACTAAAGGCAAGCCAAGGCTGAAGGGCGAACAATAAGAAGCTGATACACATGCCTAAGAAAGCAACAAACAGCGACCACAGCAAAGGCTTTTGCCACAATCTAGGGTGATACCAACCTATTAGGCGTATGCTATTCATAAGCGCCACTATAAAGGCACTGGCACTGACCAAATAAGGGTTGGGATAAAAGACATCGGCAATCATAAATACCAAAAATGAGCCGAGACTAAGGGCATCTAAAGTTTTATTGTTTTTAACGCTAATTTCTTCCTCACTATCGAAGCTAAGTCCCCGTTCAAGAAAGAAGGGCACCACTCGGCGACCTATGGTGAGCACGATTCCCATGACCAGATATAAGCCCAAATAGACCCCAATGCGTAGATAATCTTGATCTGCGGTAAAAATTCCCCAGTAGCACAAGCCATTACCTATCGTGAGCAGCACAAGCTTAGAGATAATCCCCATCTGCTTATATTGCTTAACGGCCATCACAGCTTTAATAATGAACCAAGCCGTAAGCCCCATAAACAATAAATCAAATATCATAGCCATGGCTAACCAGATAGGCATGGCACTCAAGCCTAACCCTAATGCTGCCCAAGCAAGACGAGCCAGCAGCCAACACCCAAAGATAGCTCCTAAGCGATAACCATAAGGCATCATGATGCCAGTCCATGTTTTGACTGCGGTTAATAAAAACCCGGCAATAATGGCCATGGCGTAACCATAAAGCATTTCGTGAGCATGCCAATAAAAAGGATTAACCTGAGTGGCATTAATCTGGGTGTGGCCTAAGAAGACAAACATCCACAGCGCCATGATAAAGATGGCAAAAATAGCACCCCCACTAAAAAATATGCGAAAGCCTAGATTTAAAATAGGGTGAGGAGAATAAGGAGGTTTGTTTGGGGGCTGAATTTGTAACATATAGCGCCTCTAATAGGGGAAGGTGGGAACACGCTAAAATCAAATAGGAAATTATAGGTATGTATAGTGAGTATAATATAAACATGTATATAAAATGAATGTTTATATTATACTCATTTAAGAGACAGATTAATAGAGGGAGTGCATGGCTTGTTATGACAATAAAAAACCCCTAATTGACCTTAGCCAAATAGGGGGTGGAGAAAGCGATAGTACTGTTTTGCTTATTATTGTTATTAGACAGAGTCAAAGCTTATAGTTTACAAGTTAATCTTTATAAATCAAAAGCTTATAGCAATGATTGATAATAACTAACTGACAGCCATTATAGGATAAAATGCCCATAAAGTAAATGATAGTAATTATCATTATTGGCTGTATTAAGCTGATTTTACTCATCTATTTCTTGTGAGCAATTTGTTATTATGACTAAGGTATAATTGATATAAAAAAGCGTTTTATAAAAGGATAAGTCTGTGTCAAACCAAGGGTACGATGTCACTTTAAGCGATGATGAATTGATGCGTTATTCGCGTCAAATACTGCTACCTAGCTGGGATATCCCAGCTCAAGAGAGATTAAAAGCCAGTACAGTAGTTATATTGGGGGCAGGAGGACTGGGCTGTCCGGTTTCAGAAACTTTGGCTCGCGCAGGAATTGGAGCCATTCATCTTATTGATGATGATGTCATTGAGCCCAGTAACTTACAGCGTCAAACCTTATTTAATATAGAGGATGTGGGTCAAGGCAAAGCAGAAACAGCGTGTAAGGTGCTATCAAATATTAATTCATTTGTACAGGTAAGCTATTGCGCTCAGCGTTTAACGGTCAAAAACGCTTCTTCATTATTATTGGTAGATAAAGCCAAAGCGAGCAAGAATCCTTTTTTACTGTTAGATTGTACCGATAACTTTGCTGCCCGAGAGATACTGAATCAAGTCAGTGTGGCGAACAATATTCCCTTACTGTCGGCCTCAGCAATTGGTATGTCAGGTCAGTTAGCTTTATATGAGCCAAGTAAACAAAGTGGCTGCTATCACTGTGTCTTTGGTGAGGCGCTAGATTCGGAGGCGACAGAAGAAAGCCAGGCTCAGACTTGTGCTAACTCGGGGGTGTTGGCAAGTACCACCACAATCATGGGTAACCTTCAGGCCAATGCGGCTTTACAGTACTTGGGCCGAGGACACAATCCGCTGCCAGGTCAGTTACTGATTTGGGATGGCAATGCCATGACCCAGCACAAGCTGCGCTATAGACAAGATAAAAAATGCCGAGTCTGTGCAAGCTAGTTTATTGTACAGGCTAGTTTACTGTGCTAAATGCTTTCGGCTTAAAACTCAATATAGTGTTTGACCAGTGGGCTAAGGTCAATCTCGACTCCTAAATTAACTAGGTTCCAGTATTGTCCTGATACGGTGCGATCTACCATCATAGTTGAGGCGGAGGGCTGAAATTGCTTAAAGTATTTTAGCCCTTGCTTGGCTTGGCCTATCGCATCATGGTGAATATTACTGTTGCCAAAATCAAAAGCTCCGGTATGGTACGGAGGAATGGATAAAGGCTTTAGTCCTATCTGTAACCAATTTTCATAAAAACTACCAGGGATCAACACCTCATCTTCTCGGCGGATGCCTAAGGTCACTAGATCCTGCTCTAATGCGGTAACATCTCCTTTTAAAGCATGCTTGGCAAAGCGTCTAAACAGCTGGATTTCTGAGTTACTGTACGTTCGGATACCCCCGAAGTCATAGGCGATGACGCTGCCATCTGGGCGAAAAGCAAAGTTACCTGGATGTGGGTCACAATGCATGCGATATAACTCAAACAGCTGGCCGGCGCTAAAGTGAAAGAGGCGGGTAGCAATTTTTTGTTTGATGTCATTATCCCAAGTGGCTGCTACGCTTAGTGGCTCACCCAACTCCTCAGTAAGGGTTAGAATACGCTTGGTGGAGTGGCTTTTGATAACTTTAGGAATGATTAATCCTGGGTCATCAGCATGAAAGGCACCAAATATAGCTAAGTTTTGAGCCTCTTTAATGTAGTCCAGCTCATCTTTTAAGCTGTCGCGTATCTCATTAAAAATCTGATCTTGCAGCTCTTTGCCCATGCTCAATACGCCGGTCATCTTTAGCGCCATTCGCACTTGTTTTAAGTCGCTATCACAGTTTTTATCGACATCTGGGTACTGAACTTTCACCACTACCGCTTGACCGCTAGGCAGTACCGCTTTGTGCACTTGTCCAATAGAAGCTGCTGCAAAAGGCTGTTCCTCAAATTCAAGATAGGCCTCCTCGATAGGCAAACCTAGCTCACGCTCTACTTGAGATTTAATTTGAGAGTAGGGCATAGGGGGAGCATTGTTTTGTAGCTTTTCTAAAGCAGCAGCAACCTCGGGTGGGAATACCTCTTTATATTGAGAAGCAATTTGACCCACTTTCATGACGGCCCCTTTCATCTCGCCTAAAGTTTCAGCGATTTGAACGCCCACATCTTGTAGCATTTGTGAGCGAGCTTCTGCCCGTTTGTTTTCATCAACTGAGAAGCTTTTTAAAGAGTTTTTTGCCGCTTTACCTGCGATACTTGCCGTCATGCCGGCGAGTTTCATAAAACGTTTGCTTGAGGATGCCATAGTAAGTTGCCTTAACCCTTAATCGGGGTCTTAAAAGGGGGACAAGTGTTCAAAAAGTGTCAAAACAAGAGTCATTAGTATAGGTCATTTGCTGGCCTATATCGTTAGTATAGCGTTGGCGAGTTATTACCTTTATAGCAGTAGCTATGCGCTGTATAAGCTTTGAATACAATATGTTAAAGCCATATCGTAGCCTAAATGACCTAAGCCGCATATCACACCGACCGCTTTGTCACTAAAATAAGAGTGCTCTCTAAAAGGTTCACGGCTGTGAATGTTGGATAAGTGCACCTCTATAAAAGGCTTATTAATGGCCAATAAAGCATCTCGTAACGCCACTGAAGTGTGGGTGAAGGCTGCAGGATTAATAATAACAGCGTCAATTTTATTTTCGCTATCAGCTAGCAGGCCATGATGTTGCACCGCATCCACCAGCTCACCCTCATGGTTAGACTGGATGCTGATGAGTTCAATATTATGCTTTTTGGCAGTTTTACTTAGGCGCTGCTCGATATCTTGTAGGGTGGTGTGCCCATAAATTTCAGGCTCGCGTAATCCCAATAGATTTAAATTAGGGCCATTAATCAATAAAATTCTACGATGAACTTGCTGTGAAGAAGGCTGGGTCATAATAAACTCGATAAAAGTAACAGGGATAAAATCAAATTTTATATCTTATTTTAAGTTTTGGGCTGTAAAATAATTATAATACTATACCGAGTTTTATAGCATTAATATTGACTAAGTGCAGATATTTAAAGGTGTTAATCAATAAGATTTTAAAAAAAAGGTTAAAAAAGTAGCAAGATAGTGTGAAAGTTATGTTAAAACACTTTGTGTTGATAAAATGGCGTGCTATGATTAGTTTTAGATAACAAACATGTCTGTAATGTTACAGAAGTAGAAATATGCTGTTTTAATAGTT
The DNA here is from genome assembly GCF_900162815.1 of Psychrobacter pasteurii. Lineage (GTDB taxonomy): Bacteria > Pseudomonadota > Gammaproteobacteria > Pseudomonadales > Moraxellaceae > Psychrobacter > Psychrobacter pasteurii. Next base: position 33,202 of record NZ_FUGD01000116.1, read on the forward strand.
TTTAAGATAGCAACTGACTCTTAAGTTGTGAGCATTATAAGGTCTATGTTGGTTACTAGTGGCCAATAGCCACTTCTTATACCCAGTATAGGCATTTTAGGTTTTTAAGCCTACATGCTTTATTAATTGGGGTTTAATTGAAGTTTTGTTAATTAAGTTTTAGGAAGTAGATTATGTCAGCTCGTGAGCAAGGTACTGTTAAGTGGTTTAATGATGCAAAAGGATTTGGCTTTATTCAACGTGAAAGCGGTGAGGATATCTTCGTTCATTTCCGCGCTATTCAAGGTGACGGCTATCGTTCACTTCAGGACGGCCAAAAAGTAGAGTTTGTGGTTACTGAAGGTGACAAAGGCTTACAAGCTGAAGAAGTTACTAAAGTAGACGCTTAATTTAAATTCAATACGCTAAAGGTTAATGCTCTATATTAACCTAAGTGTTTATTGATCAAAGAAGTCAATGTGTCAAATCCTAATAGCATTCGTGCTAAATTGGATTTGATATGTTGGCTTTTTTTATTGGCCTGTCATAATTAACCTTATCTAACTTGGGCATTGGTGACGGCAATGACCTATAATAGCCTAAAAATAGACAATAGCTAAAAATAGAGAGTATCTAAAACAGATTCCCTTATCTAAAGGCGGTAAAGCGTTTTACCTATAGGGTCTGAGCACTCACCAACGTAGCGTACTAATAATCATAAATGACGTAAAAGCTAAGGAAGTTTAATGGATGACTTTATTAAATTTAACGATTTGGACTTAACTGACAGTGTCCTGAAGTCTGTAGAAGATTTGGGTTTTACTCACTTGACTCCGATTCAAGCCCAGATTTTACCGCACACGTTAGCGGGGCAAGATGCCATTGGTCAAGCCCAAACCGGTACCGGAAAAACAGCCACTTTTCTTATTACCATAATAGAAGCTTTATTAAAGCGTCCGTTTCAAGCCGATGAAAAGCGATATCTGGGTGAGCCTAGGGCCTTAATTTTGGCACCAACTCGTGAACTGGCCAATCAAATCTTTGAAGACGCCATTGCTTTGACCAAGCATACACAGCTGCATAGCGTCTGTGTGATGGGTGGGGTAGATTATGAGCAGCAGACAGCAGCGTTAGATCAAGGATTCACTGATATCTTGATTGCAACGCCAGGTCGTTTGATTGATTTGATACATAGAGGTCATGTTTTCTTAGACCGTATCGAAGCTTTTGTGTTAGATGAAGCAGACCGTATGTTAGATATGGGCTTTATCCCTGATATTAAGCGACTGATGCGCTACATGCCGGCCAATACCGATAGACAAAGCTTATTGTTCTCAGCGACTTTTAACCAAGATGTGATGAACTTGGCTTATAAATGGCTACTTAATCCCGTCTTTGTTGAGATTGAGCCTGAGCATAAGACCAGTGATTTGGTCGAGCAGCACTTCTACTTATTAACAGAAGCTGATAAGTATGAGGCATTGACCCGTATTTTGGCCTCAGACAAAGCAGATAAAGTCATCGTTTTTGCTAACAGAAAAGATCAAGTTAAGCGCTTGTATAACCGACTAGGAGCAGAGCATAACGTGGTCATGCTCTCCGGTGACGTGGATCAAAGTAAGCGTGAGCGTTATCTAGATAAGTTCAAAAATGGCAATGCCAAGGTGCTGGTAGCGACCGATGTGGCAGGCCGTGGTATTCACGTCGATGATGTCAGCCATGTGGTGAACTATACGTTGCCAGATCAGCCTGATGATTACGTGCACCGTATAGGACGTACAGGTCGTGCCGGTCAAAAAGGAGTGAGCATCAGCTTCGTGAGTGAAGATGATGCCTTTAACTTACCGGCTATCGAAGCTCACTTAGACACCAAACTTAAGCTTGAGCAGTTCGACTAGTTTACTAGGCTAATTTTCTAGTGAGCTAAAAGGGCTACTGAATTTCAGTAGCCCTTTTTATTGGCGTAGGGATAATATTTTCGCGAGTTTTAGTTATTAGAGTGATGCTGCATCGGCATCTCATCTGCTGAGTGCATGTGATCATTCATAGGTTGGTGCTGCAGTGCATGACCGCCCATATTCTCATCAGCCATATGCTGCATATTATGAGTACCGTGCTCGGCAGGAGCAGAAATTGAGCTGTCGTGCATTTGATGCCCGCCGTGCGACCCATGACCGCCCATGTGTTTCATGGCCATAGGTAGGGCAATTACTGCCAGTCCTGACAAGATCATTACGACGCCATTTAATTGACGTAATTTATAGCGGCCAATTTGTTTGTGTAGCCAGCCCACAGTCTCTTGGGTGGCGACCAACATGGGAACCGTGCCTAAGCCGAAGACAAACATTAATAAAGCGCCAGTTGCGATGTCATTGCCGACTACTGCCATCAGTAGAGCGCCATAGACCAAGCCACAAGGCAAAAAGCCCCATAATAAACCCGCTGCTAAAGCCCTTGGGAAGGTAGTTATTGGGAAAACTTTTTGACGCAAAGGGGAGAGCTTTTTCCAAACGCTCATGCCCACTTTTTCAAGCTTATTTAAAAAAGGCATGCCCAGCATAGATAGGCCAATGAATACCAATACCAGACCCAGTAAAATACGCGGGGTTGAGTTGCCCATTAATAGTGGGGCTAAGACCGTGGTGCCCACAATACCTGCAATAACCCCTAGAATTGAGTAACTAACCAGGCGACCAAAGTGATAAGTAGCAATAAGCCCTCTTTTCTTTAGTGGGCTTACTTCCTGCATAGATAGGCCAAAAGCGGTAACTAAGCCACCACACATACCCAAACAATGTGGTGAACCAAAAAAGCCCATAGCAAATGCTGCTAATAATAAAGGAGTTGTCATAACAAATTATCCATAAGGTTTGTTTTTGGGGCAAATATAAGGTTCACAGTTGACAACTATTCGCCATCACCTGAATCATCTTTATTGTTAGCGTGAGAAGTGTTGCTGGTCTTCGGATGGTTGTCAGGTTTTTTGGATGGAGTATCAGCCTTAGGCATAGCAGGAGTGCCGCCAAGGGCTTGTCTGCGCTCTTGACGGTCATCTAAGATAACGCGCTGCGACTCATTATCTAAATCTTCAAATTGATTGGATCTCACCGCATAACGAACCGCCCAAATGCCAATCACAAATAGCATAAGGCTTAACGGAATAAGTAAATACATACTGACCATATCAGGCATCCATTTTTAAAGCGTAAGGTGAATTGAATAAAAATATCAGCGAAGAATAAGAGGCCACAATCATCAATAGTCATCAACTTTAAGAATATAATATACCTTAAAATATATTATAATACTTTATATTGAAAAACACTAAAAAAAATGTGGATTTAATTCTAAAAAGGGCTTTAGAACGTCTTCACATCTTCCGGTTTTCGACTGCGTAATAAGGTCTCAAAACTGACCTCACTGGCTTGACGACAATTGTCTTGAGGCACAAACACATCACGAGCATAAGCGGCTAACTCATATAAAGTACGACGAGAATGCTGAGCATTGTTTTTGGGTTCAAGCCAACCTTTTTCCATAGGTAGAGGGGCAGGAATGGGTAAGGCATGAATACCATTTAAGGCAAATTGTCGGCGGGCACGTGTCATGTGATAGGCGTCAGTAACTAAATACACATCTTGCAAATGCAGGCGCTTGGCAGTGAATCTGGCATTTTCACAAGTGTTCATACTGGCGTTTTCAGTGATGACATTCTTAATATTGTAATTATACAACCAATCTTGCATCCAGGGGGCATCCACTCCGGTTAATATTATGGGTAAGGGGTTATTGCGTTGATACTGCATGACCGTCTGCATACGTTTTAGCGTATAGTCGTTAAGCACAATATCTGGTTTATGCAAAGAAGAGGCTGGAGTCTGTTGGGCAGGCTTATTAGTTTTTTGCTTGACCTGATAGCCTGCTGAAATGCTCGACTTTATTTGCCGAGCGTTCTCAGTTTGCTTACTTTTAGCACTGTCCTGTTTGTCATGATAGGTATCAGCCTCAGTAAGACCCCCTCCCAACACAACATAAGCTGTGGGCTCATGATTAAAGGGTAAGCTGAAAGACAAAGGCGGGTTAGGCTGATTAACGTCGAGCGTTTTGTTGGCCTCAGAAGAGGGCGCTAGCACCTGATTGGGTTGCTGAGCTACCTGAGGAATCGGTAAATGATTAAGTACCCACAATCCCACAGTAGAAAACACTGGGGTATAAAACCCAACCAAGGTCATTAATCCCAGTAATAAAAATACCAAAGAGGCTTTTATTACGATATTGACCATGGGGGCCATTGGTGTGAGTGACTTAGTCATCAAAGGGAGCACCCAGGAATATTAATGACGGGCTTCATTATTTACCCACACAGGCTCACGCTCCAAAGCAACACCAAACTGATCTTGAATGGTCTGCTGGATAAGCTGCTGTGTGGCTAAAATATCGTGCTGTGAGGCCGGTGTACTGCTATCAGCGGTACTGTGATTGACCAGCACCAAAGCTTGTTTTTTATGGGTCAAAATGGGAGCAATGCCTTTACCTTTTAGCCCAGCGTTGTCAATTAACCAACCTGCGGCCACTTTGGTATGCTCATTGCCCACAGGATAGCCCACGATGTTGGGGTATTTAGCAGATAAAGTCGTAAACTGGCCGTTATCTATAATGGGGTTTTTAAAGAAGCTGCCACAGTTAGGTAGCTGCTTGGGATCAGGTAGCTTAGATTGACGAATTTCGATAATCGCCTGCATCACATCTTTGGCTGAAATCGCGGAGCGTTTTTCTGCTTGCGCTTTAGCCAAGGCTAAGCTAGAGACGTCCCCATAGTTGGCATTTACTTTAAGCGCGTCTTTGTGCAGCTTAAAGCCTACTCGGGTGATGAGCCATTGTCCAGCTTGTTGTTTAAAGATACTGTCCCGATAGCTAAACTGGCAGTCAGCTTTATCAAAGTTATGCCAAGTCTGGGTCGGTAAATGAAAGGCCTTTACATGAGTCATGTAATCTTCTAGTTGAACTCCGTAGGCTCCGATATTCTGTACCGGAGAGGCCCCAACCAGACCTGGGATTAGTGCTAGGTTTTCTAAACCGTACCAGCCTTGGTTGACCGTATAAACCACCAGTTCATGCCAGTTTTCACCGCCCATCACCTCTAAGGTAATGCTATTGGCATCTTCAGCTAAAACCTCAATGCCTTTATAAGCCGGATGCAGCACGCTGGCGTGTAGGGCTTCTGGCAGAATGACGTTACTGCCCCCTGAAAGCACAAAAACTGGAGCCCCAAGCTTATCAAGCTCGGCCACAGCAGGCTCAATGTCAGACTCTTGGGTAAGCGTAATGAGCCTATCTGCCTGACAAGCCAGATGCATGGTGTTGTACTCAATTAAATCAGCAGCCACCGTGGTTAGTGTACTTAGAATAAAGCTTTCAGCACGAGTCGTTGCTGCCGCAGTCGAATCGTTAGCTTGGGTGCTGTGGGTCTGAGGTAAGGGGCTCATAGGCAGTTGGGGCTCAATTAAATAGGCTTAATATTATATCAACCACCCTGCCAAATAAATATGACAGGGTTATAAATTTAGGAAAAATAAGGGTAGGCTAATTTCAGCTTATTGTGGCTGCCAAGTTTCAATCCAGGCATCCACTGAAGACTCAAGTCTTTTAATAACCTCTTCAAAGCCATCTTCACCGCCATAGTAAGGATCAGGCACATCCTGGTTTAGATAACTAATATCAACCTCACTCATCAAGGCTAAGCGAGCAAGCTTATCAGCCGCGGCACTTTGTGCAGCCACTTCTCGAATCTGCTGCAGATCCTTTAGGTTTTGAGAGTCCATGGCCAAAACAAGGTCAAAGTCCAAGAAGTCTTGTGGGCTGACTTGACGAGCGACCAGTTTGCTTATGTTGTAACCGTGCTGTTTAGCATGGCTTTGGGCACGAGGGTCAGGGTTTTTACCGATGTGCCAGTCACCTGTACCTGCTGAGTCAATTTTCAGAGTTAACCCGGCAATGGCGGTACGCTGTCTCATGATGCCCTCTGCTGTGGGAGAACGGCAAATATTGCCAAGACAAACCAGTAGAACCGACTTAGGTGTCGTATCTGACATAGGCATAAGATAACCTTTAATAATTATTTTAATGAAAAAGTAAGAGGGGGATTGTAACTACTTGATTTAAAAAAGTTGCCGGCAAACTAAAGCCCGCCACTTCAATAAAAAATAGCCCTCTAAAAGTGAAGGCTATTCTAACAAGGTTAGGGGGCAAACGATAGTATAAGACTGCTACGTGGGGGTCAGCGTTTGTCCTGAAATCATGTCTATAAACTGTCAATAACTAAGATTATAAGACGGTTATTAATCTTGGACGGTTATTAGTCTTAAATGAAAGAGTCGCCCCGCTTTAATCGGTTTGGTATTTAAAACGCTGCAAATCTCTACGCTGCTTTTTATTAGGCTTGGTGTCTGGGCGAGCCAGGTTAGCAAGCTTTCTTTGTTCAGCAAAGTACTCGCGTCTTTTGATGCTCTCTTCTGTTTCTTCATACAAGGTCTGAGCCACAGTGGCATTGCCGCGTTGAACCGATAAGTCTTTAACCACGACCGTTTTTTCGGTCATGGCAGTGGCAGATCCTTGACGAATAGTCAGCTCATCGCCCACGCTAATCTCTTTACTGGTCTTCACTCGACTTCCAGCAAAGTGCACCTTACCGCCTTCAATAGCTTGCTTAGCTAGGCTACGGGTACGATAGAATCGGGCTGCCCATAGCCATTTATCCAAGCGAACTTTTTGTAGCGAGTTGCCATTTTTATTGTTATCAGTGTGTTTTGATTTTGCCATAATTGCCTTATAAATATTAACCATCTAAGTGGCTGTTTTTTTATGAGTCCCTTCTATATTTATGGGGCATAAATTAGCAAATTCAATTGATCTACTTTAAGAACAACTGATAGCCCACATTGTCAGTGACCGGAGTACAGTCATAGCCAATCTCTTGTAGCATGTCTTGTACGGCCAGTGAACTGGTGGTTGTGGCCTGAATACCCACCAATACTCGGCCATCGGCAGCCCCATGGTTTCGATAGTGGAATAAGGTAATGTTGTAATCTGTGCCCAGTCTTTCTAAGAAATTAAGTAAAGCGCCCGGACGCTCAGGGAAGCTAACTTTAAAGAGCTGCTCATCTGTCAGTCCTGCATGACCACCGATTAAGTAGCGGATATGAGATTTTGCAATATCATCATCAGTTAAATCATGAGCATCGTATCCCGCTCCTTGTAAGGAGTTTGCGATAGTATGGCGCTCTTTATCTCCTTCTTTTAAAGCAATACCCACAAAAATACTGGCAGGCTCTAAAGAATCAGGAGAGGTACGACTGCGCGCACGGTAGTTAAACTCAGTGATGTTACGGCCTTTTAGGTCACGGCAGAACTCTAAGAAAGCACCGGTACGCTCAGGAATAGTGACTGCAAATACCGCCTCTTTTTTCTCACCAATCTCAGTACGCTCTGCGATATAACGCAAGCGGTCAAAGTTCATGTTAGCACCAGAGATGATGGCCACACAGTTTTTGCCAGTAATATTGTTGTTGCTTAAGTATTTTTTCATACCTGCTAGGGCTAAAGCGCCTGAAGGCTCTACGATGCTTCGTCTTTCTTCAAACACATCTTTTACTGCGGCACAGACCTCATCGTTAGTACAGGTGATGACACCTTGTTCAATAAGTTTGCCTGAGTGATCACTTTTTTGTAAGTTGAAGACTTCATAGGGTAGCTCGCCAATTTGTGCCACTGCCGTACCATCAGCAAATAAGCTAACTTGAGGCAGTTTGACTCGAGAGCCTGCTTCAATGGCTGCTTTTAAGCTAGCGGCTCCTTCAGGCTCAACGGCAATGACTTTAACATGAGGCGCTACGTCACCTAAGAAGGCTGCCACACCGGCTAATAGACCGCCGCCACCTACGGGAACGAACACATAGTCCACATCTCGCCACTGCTGATTAATCTCCAAAGCCACGGTGCCTTGGCCAGCAATAACCAGCTCATCATCATAAGGAGGAATATAAGTTAACCCTTCTTTGATAGAGCGTTCAATGGCGTACTGATTTGAGACATCAAAGCTATCTCCATACAGATCCACATTACCGCCCAAAGCTTTTACAGCTTTGACTTTAATATCTGGGGTAGTGGTGGGCATGACAATAATATTCTTTAGGCCTAATTTATCAGCAGAGAACGCCACGCCTTGAGCATGGTTACCAGCAGAGGCACAAATCACGCCTCGAGCTTTTTGTTCTTCTGTTAGCTGACTAATTCGGTTATAGGCACCTCGTAACTTAAATGAAAAGACAGGCTGTAGGTCTTCGCGCTTTAAACGAATGTCATTGTTAAAACGAGCAGACAGTTTTGGTGCAAAATCTAAAGGCGTCTGAATGGCGACGTCATATACGGTAGCCTGGAGAATGTTACGAACCCATTTTGATAGCATAGATAGTCCTAAGAATTTATTTTTAACCGATGACTTGGTTAATGATTTTTGCCTATAAACAGTAACTCACAATTGGTCAAGGAGTCGATATAGTTGTTTTTGTAACTGTTAAGCCTATGCTGTTTTTTTTAATCGTGCAAGTTTTAGCGGCGAAATTATTGATGATATTAGGTTATTTGATAAATAACTTTTTTTAAGTGATTAAAAATGGGTCTTTTAAGTGTAAAAGTGGCGAAAAATAAGGGCAGATTTGATATTATGGCCCCTGCATAATTAACGACTAATGTTGGTTATTTTAATTACTCCTATATTTCACCTTCTTAATTGCATACATGAAAAGGGCAGCTATGAGCCAACAACTAAAGCTTAAACAAGAAGTCGCAAAAGCCGCATTGGCCTCAATTGACGACGGAATGATCCTGGGTGTGGGCACAGGCAGTACTGTGAACTGCTTGATTGATTTATTGCCACAAGTGAACCTAAAAGGGGCAGTGGCTAGCTCCAAAGTAACCCAAGATAAGTTAGAAGCTTTGGGAATTGAGGTTATGGACTTAAACTATGTGGGTGAATTAGACCTATATATTGATGGGGCAGATGAAGTAAACCCTAACTTACAGCTGATTAAGGGCGGCGGTGGTGCTTTAACGCGTGAGAAGATTGTGGCTGCTGCCTCTAAGCAGTTTTTGTGTCTAGTCGATGAAAGCAAGTGGGTAACCCAGTTGGGTCGTGAGTTCCCAGTACCGATCGAAGTATTGCCGCAAGCCCGCTCTTATGTGGCTCGTCAGTTGGTGAAACTAGGCGGTGAGCCTGTGTACCGTGAAGGCTTCGTAACAGATTATGGCAATCTAATTTTAGATACCTATAATCTTGAAATCACCAGTGCTAGCGAAATGGAGCAAACTTTAAATAACATCGTTGGGGTGGTGTGTAACGGTATTTTTGCTGCCAACCAAGCAGACAAGCTATTAATTGCTAAGTCTACCGGCGTTGAGCTGTTACAGCGTTAATATAAAATAGTTCTCTACTCCTATCGGGTTTATGGTTAAATAAACCAAAGGCTTTGTGCTTTTGGTAAACTGTTTATTTAATTGAATGACAAGGACGTCAAACCCATGCCCACTCTCTCTATTAATGGCGCGCAGATTTATTACGAAGACAGCGCTCCCAATCAAGATAACTTACCCCAAGACCAACAAAAACCTGTGCTGCTTTTTGCTCATGGGCTGCTATGGGGCACCCATCTGTATGACAAGCAGGTAGAGCATTTCAAACCAAACTATCGCTGTATTGCCTTTGACTTTCGAGGACAAGGTAAATCTGAAGTCACTAAGTCTGGTTATGACATGGACAGCTTAGCAGAAGATGCCATAGCTTTATTAGAGGCCTTAGAGATTAGTAAATGCCATTTGGTAGGTTTATCTATGGGTGGCTATGTTGCCCAGCGCGTGGCTTTAAAGCGCCCTGATTTATTGCACTCTTTGATTTTGTTAGATACCGGAGCCGAAGCGGAGAACCCAGAGAAAAAAGCAGATTATAAAAAAATGCTAAGGGCGATTCATTGGTTAGGGATTAAGCGAATCAGTAAAAAGGTTATGCCAATCATGTTTGGTGAGACTTTTTTAAATGATAAGTCCCGTAAACAAGAGTATAAAACGTGGCTTGAGCACTTAAGGCAAAACAATAAGAAAGGGGCCATGAGGGCCACTGCCGGAGTGATAGAGCGAGATGGGGTGTTAAGCCGACTGCCTGAAATTAACTTGCCGATCCTGATTGTGGTAGGGGATGAGGATAAGCCCACCCCTTATGAAGAAGCCCAAAAAATGCACTTTGCTATTAAAGGGTCGAAGCTGGCAGTTATTAAGCAAGCAGGGCACAGTACTCCGGTAGAGCAGCCGGAGCAGTTAAATCAAGTGATGAGTACTTTCTTAAAGCTGGTTAATACTCAATCTAATTAACACTTAGCTAATTAATACTTAACTAATTAAAGCTGAATCTGGCTGATTATAAAAGCTAGGCACTGCTTTCAATTAGCTACTATTAGATGCAATAAAAAAGGCTAAGCCATTTATGAACTGACCCCCAAATGTTGGACGGTTTAGTTTAGATCAAGGACTGAGTTCTGTATTGCACAGGACTCAGTCCTTTTAGTTTAAGTTGAATACGTTC